>JAOTUP010000010.1 GCA_029863825.1 Acidobacteriota bacterium
CCGGTCCCTCGAAGAACACCTTCTTTCAGAACTCGAGGTCGACGTCTTACAGGGTGCGAATCCGCCACGACAGGTCTCGGAGTTCTTGCTAAGATCCGGCGCATCCGAATCGGGCAAAAACGCGGGAGGCGGAATGGCCAGCCCTGAGGACATATGGTCTCCCATTGCGCAACGCACGGGGATCAGGACGTGAGAATCACTCAGCGCGAACGAGGTGGCGTCACCATTCTCGACCTCGACGGCAAGCTCTCCATCAGCGGCGGCGATGTCGCGTTCCGCGAAGCGCTGGAGAGACTTCTCTCCAGCGGCGAGACGATGATCCTCGTCAACCTCCGTAGCCTCAGATCCATGGACTCCTCAGGTCTCGGCGAGATCATCGCCGCCAAAGCCGCAGCCGCGGCCAGCGGCGCCACGATCAAGCTTCTCCACGTCGAAGACAAAGTGCGTCAGGTGATCTCTCTCACACACTTGATCGGCGTCTTCGAGACCTTCGATGACGAGATCGACGCCATCGCCAGCTTCAGTCAAACCTGAAGATTGTGGCCGTTGCACCCAAGATGAGGCGCCGAGCCGGCGAAGGCCTCGCAGGTGCTGGGGTCCGTACCCTGAGTCGGCGCCCGCCCGCTATCGTCATCAGATGACAACTCGCTGCGGCGCCCTGGCAGATCTTTCAAGCAACGATGAGCCGGGCAAACCCAAGGAATTTTGAGATGGTCGAACGAACAGCGTCTACGACTTCTGACTCGCCAGCGCGAGAGCGATCGCTTCGGTGAACGGCGGCTCGAGCACACCGACGTCGGTGATGATAGCGGTCACCAATTCGTGCGGCGTGACGTCGAATGCGAAATTGGCAGCCGGCGCATTCTCGGGTGCAATGATCGCACCGAAGACATCGGTCACCTCATCGCCTGAGCGCTCCTCGATCGGAATCTCGTTGCCGGTCGGCGTCGCGGGATCGATTGTCGACAACGGCGCCGCGACATAAAACGGCACACCGTGGCGGTTCGCCATGACCGCGACGGTATAGGTCCCAATCTTGTTGGCGGTGTCGCCGTTGGCGGCGATCCGATCAGCGCCAAGCACGACTCGCTCGACGAGGCCGCGCGACATGAGCGAACCGACGCTCGAATCGGTCACCAGCTTGTAGGGGATACCGAGGCGTCCGAGCTCCCAGGCGGTGAGCCGCGCTCCTTGTAGCAGCGGTCGCGTTTCGTCCACCCACACGTGTGAGATCTTTCCCTGATCGAAGCTCGACTGGATGACACCCAGTGCCGTGCCGTAGCCGCCGGTTGCCAATGCGCCGGTGTTGCAGTGCGTCAGCACCCGGTCGTTGGCGCGAAAGAGCTCCGCCCCGAAGGCGCCGATCCTGCGACAGGACTCGATGTCCTCACGGTGAACGCGCTTCGCCCATTCGAGAAGTGCCGCGATTCGACCTTCGTCGCCGTCGCCCACCGAGGCGGCGAAGATCTCGCGCCCTTTGTCGATCGCCCATCGCAGGTTCACGGCCGTCGGCCTGGTGGCACCGAGAAACTCCGCCACCTCCTCGAAGCGCTCGTCCAGGGTCTGGTCATCTCTCTTCGTCTCGAGGCCGACGACGAGTCCATACGCGGCCGACACACCGATTGCCGGAGCGCCGCGCACCGAAAGTCGATAGATCGCTGCTGCCACGTCCTCCGGTGTGGCGCAGTCGAGCCATACCTCTTCGCTCGGCAAGCGAGTCTGGTCCAGAAGCTTGAGACCGTGGTCCCAGCGAATAGGGGAGAAGGTCTCGGCGGCGGGAATCGTCTCAGGACTCATAGACAGCTATTCTAGCCAGTCTCGAAGCCGCCGCACGCCCATCTTCACAACGGCTGCGGCCCTTTGAGATTATGAGACGAGTTGCCATGATGATCTTCTGTGGAGCCAGGAATCGAACGCCAGCTCTCATCGCTGCGCTTGCTCTGGTAGCAAGCCTTCTCGTGGCCGGCTGCGCGGATGCCGAAGCGCCCGCCGTCGACGACGGCAAGAAGCTCTCGATTACCTATCTGGCGAACGAAGGATTCCTGCTGCAAGTGGGGGAGTCGGCGATTCTCATCGATGCCCTTTTCGGCGACGGGCTCTCCGGCTACCAGGTGGTTCCGCCGGCGATCAGGAGTGAGCTCGAGGCCGGCGAGGGTCGCTTTCAGGCTGTCGACTGTGTGCTGGTGACTCATGCCCACGCCGATCATTTCGACGCGAGCGCCGTGGCGCGCTTCCTCGCCGCTCGCCCGGCGCAGCTCATCTCGACACGAGAGGTCGTCGAGGCTGTTGGTGCCCCGAGCGACGAGCCCGCCGGACCCGAGCCCCGCTGGTATCGGCCGCCACGCGGCGAGATCGAACGCACAGACTGCGGCAGCGCCGCAGTCTCCCTGCTTTCTCTCCATCATGGGCACCTGATGGTGAAGAACCTCGGGTTCATCATCGAAATCGCCGGTTTTCGCATTCTCCACGTCGGTGACACTTCGGTTCGAGCCGATGAAATCCGTCCCTACGCACTCCCAACGCTCGATCTCGATGTCGCCATTTTGCCCGCGTGGCTCTTGGGCGAAGAAGCCCGGCTGCCCGTCGTCGAAGAGATCGCCGCCCGCCACGTTGTCGCTATGCATCTGCCTCGCGACGATGCTCCGCAGTCCTGGTTCGGCAATGCAGGGTCGCTCGACCGTCAGATCGACGAGATTCGCCGGCGAGTTCCCGGTGCCTGGATCCCCACCGAGCCGTTGGCGACAGAGCGCTTCGCCCGTCCGCACTGAGGAGCGACGCCGGTTCGGCAACCCTCGTACGATCGCGGAGCGGTTCACCGCCGGTCCCGGACTCGAGCGACAGTCTCATCGGCGCCCTTCGAGCGACGCCTCTACTCTCACCGCGGACTGCTAGACTCCCGCCCACCGGCCGCGACGGCGGAGGACTCTGTCTCACTTAAGAGCTCAGCCACGGCCCCCTCGCGTGTGCGTCGGGCTCGTCGCCGGAAGGAGTTCTGCGATGAAAGGCGATCCTCGAACGAGAGCGTTCTCCACCCGCGCCATCCACGCCGGGCAGCCTCCAGATCCCTCCACGGGATCGGTGGCAGTGCCGATCTACCAAACATCCACCTATGTTTACGAAGAACTGGGAAAGCACAAGGGATACGAGTACGCGAGAGTTCAAAACCCGACACGCGCGGCGCTCGAGTCGAACTTGGCCACGCTTGAAGATGGCCTCGCCGGCCACGCTTTCGCCTCGGGCATGTCGGCGATCTCGACCCTCATGACGCTGCTCGAGGCCGGCGAGCACACGGTGTGCTCGCGCGATGTCTACGGTGGCACGTTTCGCTTTTTCCACCAGGTGCTCGAGCGCTATGACCTGAGTTTCAGTTGGGTGGACTCGACCCGCCTCGACGCCGTCGCCGAGGCTATGACCGACAGAACACGCCTGGTCTACATTGAGACGCCCACCAATCCGATGATGGAGATCACGGACATCGCCGGCGTTGCCGAGATCGCTCACTCGAGAGGTGCGATTCTGGCGGTCGACAATACGTTCATGTCGCCCTATTTCCAGCGACCGCTCGAGCTCGGAGCGGATGTGGTGATTCACTCGACGACGAAATTTCTCAACGGTCACAGTGATTCGATCGGCGGTGCGCTGATTTCCAAGCGTGTCGACCACGCCGACTGGTTCGCCTTCGTGCAGAAGTCTGTAGGCGCCATTCTCTCCCCCTTCGACAGCTTTCTCGTGCTGCGCGGCATCAAGACATTGGCGGTGCGAATGGAGCAGCACGAATCGAGCGGCCGACGTCTCGCCGAGTTTCTCGTCACTCATCCGAAAGTCGAGACGGTGCTCTATCCGGGCCTCATCGATCATCCGGGGTACGAAATCCAGAGGCGCCAGGCAACGGGATTTGGTGCTCTCATCTCATTCGACCTCGGGAGCTATCAGGCTGCCAAGACCCTGCTCGATGCGGTGGAAGTGATGAGCCTGGCCGAGAGCCTAGGTGGTGTCGAGACCCTTATCTCGCACCCGGCGTCGATGACTCATGCGTCGGTGCCCGCCGCGCGACGCGCCGATCTCGGCATCGGTGAGGGATTGGTTCGGATATCGGTCGGGCTCGAAGACGCGGACGATCTCATGGCCGATCTCGAGCACGGCTTGGCGCGCATCTGACCCAGGACTCGAGCGGCGCCGAAGGTCAGCCCGCTTCGTGCTCTTCGTCGAATCCGTCTTTCGCCACACACTCGCCGATCCAGCGCAGGAACCCGGGCTCGCCGTCGCTCACCTTGAACGAGAGAATCTCCGGCAATTCATAGCTGTGAAGCTCGCGAATCGCGACCTCGATCGCCGGGTATTCCTCCGCCGCGCTCTTGATGACGAGAAGGTACTCGCTGTCTTCGCAGACCTTGCCTTGCCAACGGTAGACCGATCGCAGCACAGGAACGATGTTGACGCAAGCGGCGTGCCGCCTGACCACGATCTCCCGCGCCAGACGATTCGCCTCGTCTTCGGTGCCGACTGTCGTGACCACGACGATCGCCTTCATCTCGCCCGCAAGATACTGCACCCGGCGAAGCCAGGTCAATGTGTCCTCCGTCACGATGACGGCTTGGTGGCGCGCTGCTCAACGCCAGCGCTCACCTTGCGGGTCGTATTGCAGGATCTTCACCTTCCCCGTCCGGCCGAAAACGCGCACGACCACCAAATGGTGGCGGCCGTCCGTCAGATACAACGATCCCGGGGTCGATCCGCCAAGCGGGCTGAACGAAGCGAGGTCTGAGCGGTTGAAGCGGATGGGGTCCTCGAGCCTGTCGAGGTGTCGGCGGGGATCACCGGGGTCTCGAGGTCGGATGTCCCGTGGGAATCCGAACCCGACCCGGCTACCGAAGTGCTGCAGTTGGCGCGGGAGCCCGTTGCGCGGATCGACCCCGGTGGTGATATCTCGAGTGAGCACTCCGTCGCCGTCACCGTCCTCGTACAAAGTGAAGCTGACGCTGCCGTTCCGCGCGGTGCGAAACTTGACGCCGACATTGACACCCAGTCGAATCGCGGTGCCGCGCGCCAATCGCAGTGCGCCAACCAGCTCATAGGCCGCCAGGCGAACGCGAAGACCGGCGCTCCAGGCAGCAACTCGGGGGACGAGCGCAGACAGAAACAGAGCAATGGCAGCTACCAGCAATAGTTCGGTGAGGGTAAAGCCTCGAGAACGGAATCTCATCGCTACTCCTTGATCGTCGAAAGTGGCGGAGAGGCGACGACGAGCCGCCCCTCCGCCGCAGCTCATTCGGCCTCTTCCGCACTCGCGGCGCGCGGCACCTTGACCTTTTCCGTCAGCGTCGTCTCTCCGTCGATAGAGACCCAGGGCTCGATCAGCCCGAAGGTCTTCTCTCCGATACCCTCGACCAGCATGAGATCTTCGGCATCGGTGAAGCGACCGTTCTTGTCGCGGAACTCGATGATGCGACTCGCCACGACCGAGCCGACGCGCGGCAGCAGCGCCAACTCCTCGGCGTCGGCGCTGTTGATGTTCACCGTGCCGGTCGCGGCGACGGTCGGCAGAGCCGCGAGCGCGAGCAGCGCGAATACGAAACAGGCGGCGATCTTTTTTTGATGTGTCATTGACATATTTCCTTTCAGTTCGTGTTGATGATGAGTTCTTCGTGTTCGATCGATTTCGACGTCTTGTCTCGACGCTGTCGACTGCCTGCCGGACCAGCGTCTCCGAACCAACTTTCCCTATTCCGTCCATACCTCCTTTCTCCGGTTAACGCGTACGCGTTGCCATAGATCAATCTCTCTGCCAACTCGGCAGAGCTGCGATAAGTTCTTTTGTGTAAGGAAGATGCGCGTTTTCAAGCCGGCGGCACAGCAGCCGCTGGCGTCAAACGATCTTGACCGGCGAGACCTCTCGCCGTTCACCGGTCGTGATCTCGAGGCGCGGAGCCAACGCGACGCAACGGCCCAAGGCGCTTGTCAAGTCATCTTGACCGCCGCACAATGTCTTGACAGAGATCTCCCGCGTCGAGCTGTGGTCGGCTCGCGGGCTGGCATCGATGCCTCGGTTTCGCATACAGTCTTGACCTATGCCCGAACGGCGCTCGACATTTCGCGAATACCTCGAAGCTCTCCTGATTGCCGCGATCTTTCTCGGCTTCACGAATTCGTTCGTCGTCAAGACGTTCTACATTCCCAGCGCTTCGATGGAGGACACGCTTCTCATCGGCGATCATCTCTTCGTCAATCGATTCATCTTCGGGCCTGCGTCGTCGCTCGAGAGAACCTTGCTTCCATCGCGCGGCGTGGCGCGCGGCGATGTCGTGATCTTCAAGTCGCCAGAGCGACCTTCGGTCGACATGGTGAAGCGTTGCGTCGGCCTGCCCGGAGACACCATCGAGGTGGTAGACAAAGATCTCTACATCAACGGCACTTGGGTCGAGGATTCTTCCTACGCGGCTCACCGCGACAGCCAGGTTCTTCCCGGCACCTTCCGGCGGCGCGACAACTTCGGTCCCTACACCGTGCCCCCTGACGCGTACTTCTGTCTCGGAGACAACCGCGACCACTCCTACGACTCGCGGTTCTGGGGAACCGTCCCGGCGCACTATGTCAAGGGGCGCGCTTTTCTTGTGTACTGGTCCTTCGGCGGTGAGACGCCGGATGGCAACTGGCCGGGATGGGGCGAGAAGGTCCGTCAGCTGGGACGGACGGTCGCCGGCTTCGTCACCCGCACGCGGTGGCGTCGGACCCTCCATCTGGTGCGCTAGGTTCGCTCGTGCGATCTCACTGGCTCGACTATCTCGAGGCTCTTCTGGTCGCAGTCATCTTCGCGACCTTTGCCCGTACCTACGTCGTCCAGGCATTCAAGATCCCCACCGGCTCAATGGAACAAAACCTCCTCGTCGGAGATCACATCCTGGTCAACAAGATGACCTTTGGTGCGGCACCGACCTCGCTCGAGCGTGTCGTTTTGCCGCAACGCGTGGTTCGGCGTGGCGATGTGGTGGTGTTCAGATTCCCTCTCGACCCGAGCCGCGACTTCATCAAGCGCTGCATCGGTCTGCCGGGAGACGAGATCGAGATCCGCGACAAGTTTCTTTACGTCAACGACAAACCGGTCGATGAATCCGGATACGTCGCGCACTCTGATCCGCGGACCTATCCCTCCTCTGTCTTCCTCTCCGCCGACTATCGCTACCGCGACAATTTCGGGCCCTACACGGTTCCTGCAGGCGAAGTGTTCGTCATGGGCGACAACCGCGACGACTCGCATGATTCCCGTTTCTGGGGAACCGTGCCGATGTCATTCATCAAGGGGCGCGCGCTTCTCGTGTACTGGTCTTTCGAGTCCACAGAGAGGTTCACTGAGTGGCCGGGTTACGCTCGCAGGTTCCGGCAGCTCATCGAGGTGCTGCTGCGTTTCCCCGTCCGAACGCGCTGGGAGCGAACTCTGATGCTCATCCGCTAACGCCGCTGTTCACAGCCGCTCACGCGCCGCAGGGGAGACCCGGACCCACCGTTTTCAGATTGGACTGTCGGGAAACGCCGTCAGGCCTACGAATCGTCCGCACTGGAATCGATCTTAGTCGACGCGGTACACTTCCGCCGTCAAGGAGACAAGAATGAGAAAGACAATCGCGCAGCGAGGTGACGGCAAGGCGGGGTGTGTTTTTTGGGTGACCATCTTGCTCACCTTCATCCTCATCGGCTGGCAGGTCGTGCCGGTCAAGATCAGCTCCTCCGATCTCGAGGAATTCATCACGCGACAGGCGGAGATGGCCGGCTACGCATCCGCCGAGCAAATCCGTGATTCCGTCCTGGCGCGAGCGCGAGACCTCAAGCTGCCGCTCAAGCCGACGGACCTCCGAGTTGAAAAGTCAAACAACAGAATCCTCATCCACTGTTACTACGAGGTGCCGATTTCTCTCCTCGTCTACACCTACAACTGGAGAATCGAACACAAGATCGATCGACCGGTTTTCATCGCCTAATCGGCTAGCTCGAAGCCGAATCGACTCGTGCCATCTCGAGCTCGAGCTGCGCCAGAGCCTTCTCTGGGTCAGCCGCCCGCGTCAGCGGACGGCCGATGACCAGCATGTCCGAGCCGCCAGCCAGTGCGTCCGCGGCGGTCGCCGACCGTCGTTGATCGTCATCCTGGGAGCCGCGGGGACGGATCCCGGGGGTGACCAGAAGAAAAGGCGCCGGCAGCGCCCGCCGCAGCATCTCCAGCTCCAGCGGTGAGCACACCGCCCCGGCGCAACCCGCATTCCGGGCGACTCGAGCCCACGCACAAACTCGTACCGCCCCCGGGCCATCGAGGTCGAGAATGGCCAACTCAGACTCGTCCAAGTGAGTGAGCAAGGTCACCGCGAGGATCTTTCCGGCGCCCGCCGCGTCCACTGCCGCGCTCAGCATCGCCACGCCACCCGCGGCATGCACCGTCACCAGGTCGGCGCCGAGATCGCGAACCGCGGAGATCGCGCGGGCGACGGTAGTGGGAATGTCGTGGAGCTTCAGATCAAGGAACAACCGCCGCGCGTGTCGGCGGGCCTCTTCGACCGCCGGAGGGCCAAAGCGGCAAAAGCACTCGAGACCCACTTTCAACGTGCCGACACGAGGGCCGAACAGTTCGCACCAGCGCTGAAATTCCGCCCAGTCGGACGTGTCGAGAGCAACGGCTACTCGGTTCAGGTTGTCTTCTCGCACATGACCTCCTTGGCGAGCTTTCTTCGGTCAGCGATCGACGCCTATGGCCGCACCCACCGATTCGAATCCGTCAGCTGAAAGATGCTCGATGAGCTCGCTTGCGATCGCCCCGAGAAGCCCGGGTCCGTTGTAGACGAGCGCCGTATAGAGCTGCACCAGGGACGCTCCGGCGCGCAGTCGTCGATAGACCTCACGTCCCGACTCGATACCGCCAACACTTATCAGAAGACACGACCCATAAAGCTCGCTCGCTACCGCGTCGAGCAACGCGAAGCTCCTCTCTCTGAGAACCGCTCCACTCAATCCACCGACTCGGCGAGCACTCGGCAACAGTGCGTGCTCAGCCGTGGTGTTGGTGAGAATGGCTCCCGCAGCACCGGCAGCCACCGCCGTCGCGACTAGATCGATCGCCTCGTCGCGCACGAGATCTGGTGACAGCTTGATGAACACCGGTACCTTTGTCACTTCCTCGACGGCAACCAGGAGCTGATCGAGGAATCGTCGATTCTGGAGATCTCTCAGTCCCGGGGTGTTTGGCGATGAGACATTGACGACAAAGTAGTCACAGCACCCGTCGAGCCCTTCGACCAACTCCAAATAGTCGTCGATCGCTTTTTCGTTGGGTGTGTCCTTGTTCTTGCCCAGATTGATACCCAGTGGCACCGTTGCTGCAGATGCGCGGTGCAGTCGCGCTCGGAGGGCTGGGCCCCCGGCGTTGTTGAAGCCCATGCAGTTCTCCAGACTTCGTTCGCGGCGGTGCCGAAACAGGCGCGGTCGCGGATTGCCCCGCTGTGGTCTCGGCGTTACCGTACCCACCTCTATCAAGCCGAAACCGAGCTCCGCCGCCGCTGCAATGATCTCGCCGTCCTTGTCGAACCCGGCGGCCAACCCGACCGGATTGGGGAACCGCAGGCCGAGGAACGTCTGCTCCAGACGGGAGTCTGGTTGCGGCGCGTGGCGGCGTAGAACCGAGCGTCCCGCCGCACTCGCCTGGGCTGCTTTGAGAGCCAGGATGGCGCAACGGTGAGCCGGCTCGGGTGGCAATGACAAGAGGAGTCGGTGAGCAAGTCCGAGTCGATTCAGCTTCGGCGGGAGCGTCAAGGTGCCCTTTCCTCTTCTGCTATTCTGACTTCGCGCCTGGGGAGACTCGGGTTGCGTGACGCGTTGCGACGTGCGCGAACCGTCGCGGAACTTTAGCAGCCTCGAGAGACAACGCCCGGACCAGGCCCGTCGGACGAGTCGCTCCTTCCACTGATTCCTCGAGCCGTCGAACTCACATGCCGCCAGTCGAAACTCGCCGCCATCGCACGCCTCGCCTCCTCAAGTTTCGTCTACAGGATCTGGCGCTCAACTTCCTGCCCGGGCTGCTCGCCGGAGCCCAACTTGCCGGTCTGCTGTTCTTCCTCAATCCCGAAGTGCCTTTCGGGTGGACTGAACTGCTGCGAGTCGGGGGTGCCTTGGGATGCCTGGGCGGTGTTGTGTCGACGACCGTTCTGTCGTTCTTCACCTGGTCGCGCCCCGGGCTGGCCCGTCGCCAGCTCCCCTGGGTGCTCGTTGCCGTCCTCGCGCTATCGGCTATCGTTGACTGGGTGCAGGCTTCGTCCCTGGATTACTTCATCCCCCCAGGTATCAACCGTCGGCTGATCAAAGCCGCGATCGGCCTGTCGATCGCTACCGTCGTCTGTTTCTACACGTCGCTTCTCCACGCCGTACCCCCACGCGCCTATGGCCGCCGTTCGATCGCTCTTTTCGTTCTCCTCAGTTTGAGCTCGGTCTATGTGCTCGGCGAGCGTCGCACCGCGTTCCAACCCCAGGTTCCGGTGATGCCGCTACCGTCGTCTCTAGAGATCGCGCCGCGGCTCAACCTCGTCGTCGTCGGTCTCACCGGAGCAACGCTCGACGCCATCCTGCCGCTTGCCGAGCAAGGCCAGCTGCCGTTCTTTCTCAGATTGATCGAACAGGGCGCCTACGGCCGGTTGACATCGTTTCCGCCAACCGCTCCGGACGCCCTCTGGACGTCGCTCGCAACCGGCCGCTATCCGCATCGCCACGGCGTTTCGGGACACTGGGTCTATCGCGCGCCGCTGTTGTTCGGCGAGGACTGGTTGCGCCTGCTGCCCGGAAGTCCATCCTGGAATCACCAACTCCTGCCAGGAGTCTCCCGCCGCCGCCTGGATGCCAACATGCGACGAAACCCGGCGCTGTGGGAGATCTTCGACCGACTCGGCGTCCCCTCCGGAATCATCGGCTGGCCGGCCGTATCGGCTGCTCGCGGGGCACCGTCCTTCGTCTTTTCCGACACCTATTTCGAAGGCGACTTCTCCGCCACTGCCGGAAGGCCGCCGGAACTGGCGGAGCGCGGTGTCTTGTTTCAGGTCGCGAGTAACGAGCTCGGAGCCGAAACCATCGCGCCGTTTGGAGACAATGTCCCGGAGTTGGCCCTGGCGGCGCTCGCCGATGACCTGTGGCGTCAGACGCTCACCCTGTTTCTTCTCGATCAACGACAGGAGACGCGGGCGTTGTTCTTGCTGCTTCCTGGCCTCGGAGAAGTGTCGAGATTGACCTTCGGCGGCTACACCGCCTACCATCTCGACGGTCATCAACAGGATACCTACCGGCAGGCGGCCCAGAATCTGACCGCCTACTATCGACAGCTCGACTCCTTCCTCGAGCAACTCTGGCAACGTATCCCGGGCACCAGAATGCTAGCCGTCGCATCACCTTTCGGCGTCGCCGAGCCGAGAGGGTGGCGGCGCCTGGTCAAGACCGTGACCGGGCGAGCCAGCGAAGGGTCGTTTCACCCAACCAGCGACGGTGCGCTGTTCCTACTCGGCGACGGCATCCAGGCCAATCGTTTTCTGGATGAGGCCGGCGTCCTGGACGTCATGCCGACGCTCTTGTATGCCGCCGGGTGCCCGATCGGTCGCGATCTCGACGGGCGAGTCCTTATCTCCGCCTTCGACAGTTCGTTTCTCGCACAGACGCCGCTTACCTTCGTGCCATCGTACGAGACTCTTACTGCCGACCGGGCAACACGCTGATCTTTGCCGCCCGGCGAGCGTCCTTATATTAAGGTGTAAGTTATTGCCAAAAAGTAGTATAAGGGCGTTTCTTCGTTGCTAGGCGCTGTCTTTCGAGATCGGCAGGCGGGCAACAACCGCCTCCGGCCGCGGGCCTTTCGGCTCTGCCGATGACCGCGTCGACGACATGCTGCACCGACCCTCGAGAATCGCGCCGTCCTCGACCACCAGCGTCGGCGTCGTCAGGTCGGCAAAGACCTTCGCCCCGGCGGCGATCTCGATTCTCGTGCGCGCCGTCACCGAGCCGCGAAGCGTTCCCGAGACGAAGATGCTTCCGACTTCGACATCCGCATCCACGACTCCGTTCTCTCCGACGACCAGGTTTCCCGTCGAGACGGCCTTACCGGTCAACCGGCCGTCGACTCGAAACGTGTCGTCGAAGTGGAGCTCGCCGCGGATGTGACTGCCGGCGTCAAGAAACCCGTTGAGGTCTCCGCGTGCTTTGAGTTTCATCGTCGACCTCCTGCCTGCACTAGACGCTCGTATAGACGGATCAGCTCTTCTTCCGAGTGAAACGCGATCTTGAGCGTACCACCCTTGCCGCGTCGGCGGATCTCCACTTTCGTCTGCAGGGCTTTGGTGAGCTTGTCTTCAGCCGCCGCTGTATCCGCATCAGGTTGCGCCCGCCGACGACGGCTCTTCGACCCCTTCGTCGACACCGCCGCTTCCATCTGACGTGCGGTCAACTTCTGCTGCGTGGCTCGTCGGGCCCACCGCACCTGTTCGTCGGCACTCGCCAGGGCCAGGAGTGGACGCACCTGACCTGCCGACAGCGTTCCCTCGCGCAGAAACTCCTGGACCTCGTCCGGAAGGGCCAGTAGTCGTAACGCGTTGGTAACCGTCGAGCGACCCTTGCCGACGCGCGTGGCGACGTCTTCCTGCGTCAGGCCGAACTCCTCGAGAAGGCGCGTGTAGGCTTCGGCCTCCTCGATAGGATTGAGATCGGAGCGCTGGAGATTCTCCACCAGGGCCATTTCGAACATCTCGCGCTCGCTGGCGACATCCCGTACGACGACCGGGACCTCGGCGAGGCCCGCCTTCTTCGCAGCTCTCCATCGGCGCTCGCCCGCAATGATGGTGAAAGCGCCGTCGCGGCGGGGCGTCACGAGAATGGGCTGCACCACGCCCTGAATCCGGATCGACGCCGCCAGCTCTTCCAAGGCCGAACCCTCGAAGCGGGTTCGGGGCTGCAGGCGATTCGGCCGCAGGTGGTCCACCGACACGCTTGTCGGCGAGGAACTTTCTCCGGTTTCGAGCAGAGCGTCGAGGCCGCGTCCCAGGCCGCGTCGTTTCGCAGTCATGACGATGTCCTTTCGAGAAACTCGCGCGCCAAGTCAAGATATGCCTGCGCGCCTCGGCTCTTGATGTCGTACGCCAGTACCGACAGGCCGTGGCTCGGGGCCTCGGCGAGCCTGACATTGCGCGGCACGACAGTGTCGAACACCTGTGCTGAGAAATGTCGCCGCACTTCGGCCGCCACGTCGCGTGACAGGTTCGTGCGATCGTCGTGCATTGTCAGGAGAATGCCAGCCATCCCGAGCTTCGGATTAAGCGTCTGACGTATTCTGGCCACCGTGCGCAGGAGCTCGCTGATCCCTTCCAGCGCGAAATACTCGCATTGCAGCGGCACCAACAGCGCGTCCGCCGCAACCAGAGCGGACACGGTCAAGTGGCCAAGCGAAGGTGGACAGTCCAGGAGAATCGTCTCGTACCCCTCTCTCAGCTCCGCGAGTGCGCTGTCGAGTCGATGCTCCCAGCCCTCGAGGCCAACAAACTCGACCTCCACGCCGACCAGGTCGCGATCGGCAGGCACCAGGTCGAGATGCGGGAAGCCGGTCGGACGCACAGTGTCGGCCAGAGAGACTGCACCGACCATTGCATGATAAAGCGTCGGCGCCTCTCCCCCCATCCCTTGACCGCGCGTCGCGTTACCCTGCGGATCGCAATCGACGATCAGGACGCTCCGCTCGAGAGCGGCCAACGCAGCCGCCAGGTTGATGGTCGTCGTGGTCTTGCCGACTCCGCCCTTTTGGTTCGCGACGGCAATGGTCCGGCTCATTCTTCTCGGTCCTTCCGGTGCTTCTGCAGCAATTCTTCCACCCCCCGCCGCGTGCCGCCAATGGCGATCCGGCGTCCGGCAACGAATCCGGAGGGCGGCGATGGTGCCGCAGGCCCTACCCAGCGCAAGATTCGACCACTTTCGGAGAGTCGCGTGGACAACGCGTACCACTCGCGTGGCACCAACCGAACGGCTCTGACAGTGATGATATCGACCGCGCGGGGAAACCCCTCCGGCAACGAGCGGCCGACTCTAGCACTGAGTACTCTGCACGACAACGCGGCTCGCCGAGTGGCGGCTTCCAGAAAGGCCGCCTTCCGACCTCGCGATTCCACCAGCCAGACCTCCAGATCGGACCTCGCCGCCGCCAGCACCCACCCCGGAAAGCCGGCCCCGGAACCGACATCCACGAGCCGAGAACCGCTGTCCAGAAGATCAAGCGCCGCCAAGCTCTCGCCGTAGTGTCTGGCGACGACTGTCTCGCCGGTTCCCGGACCGATCAGCGACAGCCGCTTGCTCCAGCGTCGAAGCTCCTCGTAGTGAAGCCGCAAACGCGTACTTACCGCGCGCGGCACATCCCGCCCGACGGCAGCGCTCAATCGGTCTGCAAAGTCGGCCTGGGACAAATGTGGAAGCGACACGGCCATGACGCCGCATTCTAGCGGTCTAAGACCATGTGTGACAGCCCGGACCTCGAGCACGCGCCTGGAGGTTCAGCTGCCCGACGAAGTTGACGAGGCCTCCGTTTCACGGGAAACTCGACGGTGAAACAACTCGAGGTTTCACGGGAAACATGACGGTGAAACAACAATCCTTCCATGTCGGCTTTCTCCTGGGGATTCTCGTCGGCGAGGGGCACTTCGGCGGCGACGGCCGTCAGCCGCAGATCACTCTGCGCATGCACACTGACCATGAAGCGCTTTTTCGCTGGATGATGCGGCACTTTCCCGGAGGAAAGCTCTACGGGCCCTATCATCATGGGGGACGCAGCTACTTCCAGTGGATGGCGAGAGGCGAGTTTCTCAAGGAACGGCTCGTTCCGCTGCTCGATCAGTGGCTCACGCCGGATCTCGACGAGAAGGCCTTCCGCCGGTATCAGGAGATGAAGGCCCGTTACCGAGTGTAAGGGTCGAACCCTCTGGGACGCTGCCGCGCCGGCATCACCATAACTCGCTTGAACAGCCCCGTCCCTTGACTCTCCGTCTCGACTGCCGAGTCGTCGGCCAGTGTCATATGGATAATGCGCCGTTCATCCGGGGACATCGGCTCGAGTGTCCGCGGCCGACGTCGATCGCGCACTTCCGTCGCCACTCGCTGCGCCAGGACGCGAAGCTGCTCGGCGCGGATTTCCTGAAAATTGTCGCAGTCGACTCGACAGGGCACCGTCTCTCCGATGAGGCCACGGATCAAACGCGGCAAGAGGTGCTGCATCGCCAGCAACAACCGCCCCCGATCCTCGAGAAAGGCATCTTCATCGTCGCCCCGGATCTCTACTTCGAGTCCTTCCTCGCCCTCGAAGATGCTCGCCTCGACACTCAGGTTGCCGAGTGCGAGCAATCGTCGCAGCGCTTCGCGCGCCGCATCGGCGATTCTGCCTTCCGCCTGACGCACCTGGCGCGCCGGCTTGTCGGGGAGCTCGGTCAGGCCAGCATGGTCCGCGCTCGTCGGCGGCCCACTTCTCACCTCCCCCACTCCACCACCGCGAGGGGCCTTCGCGGCGGTCGCCTGCGTCTTCGGTGGCGCGGCCGGCCTCGCTCGCCGCTCCGACTCCACCCGCATCGGAGCTCCGCCCACAGGCACCGATGTCGACTCCTCGATGGGCTCCTCAGCCGGCTTTTCCGGCTCCGTTCCCGCCGGCCGCCGAGGATTGGAGACATCGACTTCGATGACTGCGCGTCGCCGGGTCTTCAGGAAGCCATGCCGGCGCTCGATCTTCCTGTAAGCGAGCTCTCCGGCCTCGATCTTGAAGTGCCGCGCCGCCTGGAGAACTGCTTGCTCGAGGGAATTGCCTGAGAAATACTTCTTGCCGTCGCTCATGTCCTGTCCAACCTGCCTTTACGTCGCGGGAGTCGTTCCACCAGCCGGGTGCCGTAGACGCCTATACACGCCTTGCTGCACGATCCCCAGGATGTTGTTGGTGAGCCAGTAGAGCACCAGCCCACTGGGAAAGCCGAGAAAAAGAACGGTGAAGAATACTGGCATCAGCATGAAGATCCGACGCTGCATCGGATCCGCCGTTGACGGCGTCATGCGCTGCTGAATGAACTGGCTCGCACCCATCACCAGCGGCAGCACGTAAAATGGATCTGGTGCCGACAAGTCCTGAATCCAGCCCAACCATGGAGCGTGCCGCAGTTCCACCGCGGCGGTCAACAGCTGGTAGAAGGCAAACAACACAGGAAGCTGCAACAACATCGGCAGACAGCCGCCGGCCGGATTGACACCCTCTTTCTTGTAGAGGCCCATCACCTCTTCGTTCATCTTCCGTTGTGCCTCGGCGTTCGGCCGACCCTGTTTGTCCTTCAGCTTGCTCCGGTACTTCTGGCGAATGGCCTGGATCTTCGGATTGAGCTCCTGCATCTTCTGCATCGATACAAAGCTCTTGTGGGTCAGGGGAAAAAGCAGCAGGCGAATGATGATGGTCATCAGAATGATCGCCCAGCCGAAATTGCCGATGAGATTGTCATGGATCGACCGCAGCCCCCACAGGAGCGGTCGCGCCAGGATGCCGAAGAAGCCGAGCTCCACCGCTCCCTCGAGACCGTACGGAAGACCGCTCTCCGGATCGGCCATTGCCTTGAGCCGGTCGAACTGTTTGGCGCCAAAGTACAATGGGGCCATC
>JAOTUP010000011.1 GCA_029863825.1 Acidobacteriota bacterium
GTGGCGGTGCCTTCGCGCTCGACGAGCCGAACCTCGAGCTCATCACCGGAGAGCTCAACCGTCTCTCCGGCGAGGTCGATGTGGAGGCGACCGTCGTCTTCGAGCTGGGTCGCGAGGATGTCGCCGTCTGCCACCGCCAGGGCTTGCTGTAATGCCTTCATCTGCTTGCCGAAGCGGGGCCCGCACTTGGGGAAATTGGGCCGCACGTCGTGGCGCACGTAGACGGTGCGGTCCTCCGCCCAACGCAGGTCATGGACATTGAGTTCTTGCAGCAACACCGCGGAATGCGGCGCCACTACCCGGCGCAGCTCCTGGTCCGCGGTGACAATTGTCACCGCGGCCAAAGGCTGTCGAGTTTTGAGGCCGTGGTCATTGCGCGCCGCGTGACCGAGGCGCACGATCCGCTGAACGACTGCCATCCCTCTCTCGAGCTCGTCGTCGTGCCTGCCGGCCATGTCGTCAGGCCACTCTTCAAGATGGACGCTGAGCGCCGAGCCCCGATTCAGACTGCGCTCGAGATGACGATGCAGGACGTCGGCCACGAACGGAGTGAAGGGCGCGATCAATCGCGCGAGCCTGCACAGCACGTCGTAGAGCGTCTGGTAGGCACTCTCCTTGCCTACGTTGTGCCGGCCGCTCGGCGCCCAGAAGCGATCTCGGCTGCGGCGAATGTACCAGTTTGTCAGGTCATCGATGAAGCTCTCTAACTCGCGCGCCGACTCGACGATGCGATAGGCGTCGAGATGAGAGGTGAGAGCCTCGGAAAGACGATCGAGGCGGAGCAAGATCCAGCGATCGAGCTGCGGTCGTTGGGCGAAGTCGACGAGCTCATCGCGTGGCCGCCAGCCGTCGAGATTGGCGTAGATCGTAAAGAAGGAAACCGCGTTCCACAGTGGCAGCAGGAATTTCTGCGCCGCCTCGCGCACCAGTTTGGCGGAGAAGCGAGACGTCAGCTCCGGGTTCGAGATGAAGAAGTACCAGCGAAGCGCGTCGGCGCCGGTCTCCTCCAGCACCGCCATCGGGTCGACCACATTGCCGATGCGCTTCGACATCTTCCGACCCTGCTCGTCATTGATATGGCCGAGCACAATGCAGTTGGTGTAGGCGGCGCGATCGAAAAGGAGAACGCCGAGCACATGCAGAGTGTAGAACCAGCCGCGCGTTTGATCGACCGCCTCGGCGATAAAATCGGCGGGGAATCCATTGCCTGTGGAAGGATCGAAATCGGCCGTCGGTGTTCCGGTGTAGTGGTGTTGTGCAAACGGCATCGCGCCGGAGTCGAACCAGGCATCGATGACATCCTCGACGCGCCCCATGACGCCGCCGGCGCACTCTGGGCACGGCCAGACAAACGGCGCAACCGGCGCGTCGCGGTCGACGAAGGGGCGATGAGGATCGAAATGATCGCGATCGTAGAGGCTTTCGGGCGCCCGCCGACCGGCGGCTGAGAAGAGCTCCGCGAACGAGCCGATCACTCGCATGTTGGGGCAGCTGTCGCACTCCCAGACCGGGAGCGGCGTGCCCCAGTAGCGCTTTCGTGAAAGTGCCCAGTCGACGACGGTCTCGAGCCAGTTCCCGAAGCGGCCTTCGCCCACGTGCTGCGGGTGCCACGTGATCTGATCACGGTTTCTCGCGATCAGGGCTTGCTTGGCGCTGGGCACCGTCGTGCGCACGAACCAGCTGACGGAGGCGTAGTAGAGCAGCGGCTCGTCGCAGCGCCAGCAGAACGGATAGTTGTGGGTGTAACGCTCGCTGTGAAGAAGCAGGTGTCGCTCCTTGAGATCGCGTATGATCTGCGGATCGGCTTCCTTGAAGCGTTGCGAGGTGAATGGCTCCGTTCCTTCGCCGCTGATTCTGCCCTCACTATCGACCGTCAGCAGTAGCGGCAGGCCCAGCCGCTGCCCGCTCGCGTGGTCGTCCTCGCCGAAGGCGGGCGCCGTGTGGACGATGCCGGTGCCTTCGCTCGCGGTGACGTAGTCGGCGGCAAATACACGCCAGCCATGCTCGTCGCTCGGCGGGGGATCGAAATGACTGGCGGCTGGCCGATCACCGATCGGCACGCGGTATGGCCTTTCGTACCGCAGGCCCTCGAGATCGGCACCATGAAAGCGGGTTACGGCCTCTGACTCCCGCAAGTCGATTCGCTGACGCGTGCCGTTCTGGTCGATATCGCATGGGACCGCGGTCTCGAGATCTTCAGCAAAAAGCAACAGCTGTCCCGGGCGTCGAGGATCTTCGACGACGCGATAGACGAGACCTGCCGAAACCGCCATGCCTGTATGTCCGAGAAGGGTCCATGGTGTCGTCGTCCATGCGACGAGACTCAGGCCAGGCGGAGAGTCCCAGAAGGAACCGTCGACGGTCCGAAGCGATTGCCCGGCGAGGACCGGGAAAAGTCCCCATATCGACGGGTCATCCGCCTGTTGGTAGTTTTGCGCGACTTCGTGGCTCGAGAGGGTCGTGCCGCAGCGAGAGCAGTAGGGCTGAATCTTGTAGCCTTTTTCGAGCAGTCCATCCGAGTGAAGACGCGACAGGGCCCACCAGACGGATTCGATGTAGCGATTCGAGTAGGTGAAATAAGCGTCTTCAACGTCGATCCAGAATCCAACCCGCTCGGTCATTTCACGCCACTGGCGCTCATAGGTGCTGACGCTCTCGAAACAGGCTTGATTGAACCTCTCGACGCCGTAGCGCTCGATATCCTGCTTGCCGGAGAAGCCGAGCTTCTTTTCGACCTCGATTTCGACGGGCAATCCGTGCGTGTCCCAGCCAGCCTTGCGTTCGACATGGAATCCACGCATCGTCTTATAGCGCGGAAGCAGATCCTTGACTACGCGAGTGACGACATGGCCGACGTGGGGAACGTTGTTGGCGGTCGGAGGACCTTCGTAAAAGACGAATCGAGGACCCCGAGCGGTCTTCTCCAGGGTGCGGTCAAACACTCCAAGACGCTTCCATTCACCAAGGACCTCTTGCTCCAGGCTGGGGAACGGATAGCCCTTCGGGAGGTCCGGGAATCGCGTGTCGTTCATGTTTCGTTTGACCCTCGTTGGCGGTATTCTATGACGCCGCAGCAGGGGCCCTTGGCCTCGATCGTCAGCTGACGACGCGATCCAGAAAGGACTCGAGTTTGCCTGCGAAGGTGTGCGGTGCCTCGAGGTGAGGGAGACTCCCCACTCCCTCGAAGACGTCGAGCTGGGCTCCGTGCAGCCGATTGAGCCAAAGATCGGCGGTTTCGACCGCGGGAGCATTCCCATCTCTTCCCCACGCCATCCAGATGGGCACGTCGAGGCGGGCGAGCGAGGGTTCGACTTGATGGTTGAGGTAGCCGCTCAGATGGGCGGCGAGGGCCAAATGCGAGCCGGGCTGGTGGCTGGAGCGATAGTAGTGCTCGATGCGGGTCGCGTCGACACGGTCGGCGGATGCGAATACTTCGCGGCGCAAGTGCCTCGAGAGAGCTGGTCGGGACGTGTGAAGATTGAGAGCACTTGTTCCGACCAGAGGTAGACGGAGAGCACGGTTGGTGAGGGCATCCGCCAGGTCCGGCTCATCGTTATGGGCTTCGAGACCCAGCGGCGTGCTCAGCCCCAGGCACGTGACGAGCTGCGGCGAGTCCGCGGCCGTCTGGATGGCATACGCTGCCGCAAGGCCCGCACCGACGAGCGCCGTTCGCTCGCGGACGACCTCCTCGATAAAGTCCCGAAGCAACTGAATGTAGAGCTCCCCGTCGTACCTGATCGCCGGCTTGTCCGAGTGACCCCACCCGAGGAGATCGGGTGCGAAGATGCAGCGTTGTCGGGACAGCGCGAGACTGGCGTCGCGCCATTCCTCGGCGTCGTGCCCTGGACCGAGCGAGTGGATGAGGACGACCGGTTCGCCCTCTCCGAGTTGCTGGAAAGCAATCTCGCCATGACGCCAGGAGTAGCGGCGCGAGCGGCCCCACGTGGCTGCCTCGAGCTCGCAGTTGCGGCGTGCGATCAGGGCATTGGCGAGGGCGGGAGCGCCGATGGCCGCAGAGCCCCAGAGCAGTGTCCTCGTCAGACGTCGGCGTCTGCGGCCCGTGCGGGAGGAGCGGTGGGAAGACGCGGCCATCGGTACGGGATCATAACAATCGGCGGCTGGCGACGATCTGGGTCCATCTCCGGGCAGAAGGCGGGCTCCGAGTAGAGCACCTTGTAGAATGCCCGCCACTGCCGCTTGCGAGAGGGGGTGCCACTCCGGGCAGGCAGGGGAAACAATGGAGTGCAGTCTTGAGTCGAGTGATTCATATCCTGTGGGCGGGGCGGCCCGAACGAGGCGCATGGGAAGAGCTGTGCCGCCAGTACCGGCAGAGAATTGGCCACTATCGACCGATTCGGGATCGCTCGATTCGCACACAACAGATCAAGGACGTGAAAGCTCGGCGGAGAGCCGAAGAAAAGGCCCTCTTGGCGGCGCTTCCCGATCCGGCGTGGGTGGTTGCTCTGGATCGCCGCGGGAAATCGATCAATTCAGGGGACTTCGCCAGCTGGCTGGGGAATCTGAGCCGAGACTGGCCCCATCCGCTGGTCTTCGTTGTGGGCTCCGATCTGGGGTTGGGAAAGGGTCTCCTGACCACGGCGCAAGAGAGTTTTTCTCTCGGCAGAATGACCCTGCCGCATCAACTGGCGAGGCTTGTCGTATACGAGCAGTTGTACAGGGCATTGTCGATTGCGGCCGGAATGAAGTACCATCGCGAGCCGTTGTAAGTGTAGTCACAAGATGCGCGGCAGCGTGGGCGAGCAGACTGACATTGAAAGAGGAGTCGAGAACGTGGCAAGAGCGACTCGTGGCAAGACGAAGAATCCTCAACGCAATCGAATCAATGGCGTAGAAGCGATTCGCAAGAAGCTGGTGCAACAGCGCCAAGAGATACTGGATCTCTACGTCAACGACCTGCGGATGGGACAGCAGACGCAGAATGACGGAGCGGAAGATCTCGTGGACCGGGCCAACGACGCATATGTGAGACAGTTCATGCTGTCTCTGTCCGGGAACGAGCGGGATCTGCTGTTGGAGATTGACGAGGCCCTGGTTCGACTCGACGGAGAAGAGTTCGGAACCTGCGGCCATTGCGAGAAGAAGATCGCAAGCAAGCGCCTGCAGGCGGTGCCGTGGGCCCGCTACTGCGTCGACTGCCAAGAGCTTTCGGAGCAGGGGATCCTGCACGAGAGCTGAGTACCCGGCGGGGAGCTATGCGTTTTAGGACATTCGCTGGAGTCATCTTGGCGCTGGCCGCGATTGTCTCGGTTTCCTATCTCGCACATCTGAATTTCGATCTCCTGCAGCGAGACTTCGCAATTTCGCCGACCTCCGGAATGCCGGTCTATTCGGCGTTGCTTATCGCGTTTCTTCTCGGATTCCTGCCTACCGTCGGCGTGTTGCTGACGCAGACGCTGCGGCGCGACCTCGCAGAGCGTCGAGCTCGCCGGCGGAGTCGGCAGGAAAAGAGCGTCGAGAGCAGTTTCCGGCGCGCAGCCGACTACCGTGCCGACGGTCAGTGGGGGCGGGCACTGGACGAACTGGATAGTGTGTTGGCGGATCAGCCAGAGGATTTTTCGGCGTTGCTTCTACAGGGCGAGATCCTGCGGCGATCTGGGAGGCCCGACGAGGCACTTGAAGTGCACAGGCGAGCTTCGGTCCTCTACCCACGAAGCGTGGCGCTTCTATACGAGCTGGCAGAAGACTATCGCTCGTTGAATGACCTGGACGTCGCGGAGGAGATCGAAGAGCGCGTACTGCGTGATTTCTCTGGATTGGGACTGCACGTGCTGCAGTCCCGGAGAGACCGCTCGCTCGAGGCAGGGGAGTGGGACGATGCGGGTCGACTCCAGGAACGTGTTTTCATGCTGCGGGGCGAAGCCGTCGACGGGACGGTCGAAGACGGGGACGGAGCCATCCGAATCGGCTTGGCCTATCAGCGCGCCGTGGGAGAGCTCGACAACGACCGCTTCGACGAAGCAGAACGGACTCTGAAAGAGATTCTCGACAGCGAGCCTCGCTTCGTTCCGGGGCTGATTCTTCGCGGCGAAATGGAGGCTCTCAAGGGAAGAAGTGGCAATGCCGTCAGCCGCTGGAGAAAGGGTTTCGAAGAGACCGGAAGTCCGGTTTTCCTGCAGCGCATCGAGGACCATTTCATCGAGAGAGGGCAGCCGATCGAGGCAATCGATACGATGCATCAGATCATCAACGCGTGCGACAGTACTCTGGTTCCCCGGTTCTTTCTCGGCAGGCTTTTTTACCGGTTGGAGATGCATGACGAGGCGTTGCGAACGTTGGAGGACCTGACCGAGGAGATCACTGTTTCGCCCACCTATCACTTGTTGTTGGCGAGAATTCATCATCGCCGGGGAGAGATGGCCGCGGCGGCAGAGAGCTACCTGATGTGCGTCAAGGAAGCGGGCCTTCTTGGTACCGGTTTCGTGTGCCGAGCATGTCGGAGACGATACCCGGACTGGCGTGACCGGTGTGACGACTGTGGCTCCTGGAACTCCGTCGAGCTCAATTTCGAGTTGGAGAAGTTCTCGGCGGAGGACCTCGGTTTACGCCAGGCACCCGTGCGGAGCCACTTCGAACGACCCGATTGAGCGGTATCTCCGTGCCTGACGTGGATTCCCTGATTGCCGGCATCGAGGGAGGAGTCGTCCAGTCTTTTCTCCTCGTCATCGGCGACCGCGTCGTCGCCGAACCGGCGGCGATGCGGTTGGGAACAGCCTTGGCAAAGCGGCTGGAGTGCGAACCGGACGTCGCACGGCGGCCGGAGAGTCTCGCCGCGACGTTGCAGGACTTGAGGACGTACGCGCTTTTCGCGGCCGGGAAAGTAAGCATTGTCATCGAAAGTTCGGTGCTTGCCGACGCAGGGACTGCGGCGTCGCTGGTGGATGAAGCCTTGGAAGTGCTGCCCCTGGCGGACGTCGAGAGCGACCTCGCCACGCGAGAACGTCGGGCCGCCGCTTGCCTCCTGCAGGCATTACGGCTCTTCCAGCTCGATCCCCGCGGTGCCGAGCCGATGGAGCTGCTGCAGCAGCTGCCAGAGGTGGCCTTCGAGGGAGGGGCCGGATACCGCCGCCGAAAACGTCGCCGAAGGAATGCGGCACAAGTCGAGCATGCCCGCAACGCACTTGTCGCGCTTCTCGAGGCGGCGCTTCGGGCTGACATCCATGGTCTCGGAGAGAGCGACGAGGAGGTTCTGGCCGAGGTCCTGCGGGAGGGTCTTCCGGACGGCCATTCTCTGGTCCTTGCCGAAAGTACGTGGGCGCCCGGCCATCCGATCGTGCGCGCCCTTGAAGAGCGCGGCGCCGTCGTCTCCGTCGGCCAAGTGTCTGCCGATCGGAAGGCCGGCTGGCACGGCCTGGACATCGTCTGCCGCGAGCTCGAGCGTCAGACCGGTGTGGGGGCGGAGCGAGACGCGGTGGCCGAGCTGGCGCGGCGGACGCTGCGGAAGCGTCAGGGGACGAGCGGGCGCGAGGAATCTGTCGACGCCGAGAGCACGGCCCGCTTCGCCGCCGAGTACCGCAAGCTGGCGAATCTCGCAGGTGATTCGAGCATCACCATGTCCCTTGTGACGAGTGTGGTCCAGGACCGGGGAGATGAGAACGTCTGGGCCGTCTTGGATGCTGTGGGAGCCGGTCGGGCCGATCGCGCAATGGCCGGAATCGACCGCCTCTTGCGCGGAGCGGAAGACCATATCGCCGCTCGTCTATCGGTGTTCGGACTCCTCGCGAGCTTTTGCCGGCAGCTGTCCGCAGTCAGCGGGATGGTGCGGGCCGTCGGTGTGCCGAAGGTCGAGCGCGACTATCGTCGATTCAAGTCACAGATCGCACCCCGGCTGCAAGCGGATCTGCCGGGCGGCAGAAAGAACCCTCTGGCTGGCATCCATCCATATCGCTTGCATCGTGCCTATCTCGCGGCTTCAGGTCTCGACGAGGAGGCAATGGAGAAACTGCCGAGCCGCATCCTGGAGACCGAGTGTCGTCTCAAGGGAGATAGCGCGGCCCCGGATGCAGTCCTTATGGCTCTCGTTGCCGACTTAACGACGGCAATTGGCGGAGGAGGCGGCAGGCAGGCAACGTAGGGTTCGTCCAACGGCGATCTCCTCGATCACGTCGGTTATCCACGCGCGGCGCGTCGTCGTGGAAACCCGTAGAGGAGACGCAGATGTCGGAAGTGGGCCATGAGTCGATCGCGTTGCACTGTCGGCAAGTAGTCTTGCCGCCCGTACAGCGAGCGGTACAACCCTTCCAGGGCCGGGAATTCGGATCTCAGCCAGGGGAGGAAGCGATCGCGTGCCGCAGGTCGCAGGAAAAGCGGACTTGCAACGACATCGTCGGCCCCCGCGTCCCTCGCCGCGGCGAAGAGGGGTGCCAGAGAATCCTCGTCATTATTGATTCCGGGCATCAAGGGCATGCAGAAGACGGTTGTCGAGATACCGGCGGCCGCGAGGGTTCGGACCGTTCGCAATCTGGCTTGAGGGCTCGGTGCCCGCTGTTCGATACGTCGTGCCAGTCCGGGATCGAGCGTCGTAATGGTCACCTGAGCAGTGACCGAGTGCACTCGATCCAGTGTCGTCAACAGATCGAGATCGCGGAGGATGAGAGGGGACTTGGTGGTGATCGATAGCTCGAGGCTCTCGACCGAGGCGAAGACTTCGAGCAGCGATCGCGTGACTCGGTAGTGTATCTCGGCTGGTTGGTAGGGGTCAGTCGCCGTGCCGATGGCAATCGGCTGGCGGCGCAGATCCCGTCGCCGAAGCTCCCGCTCTAGGCGTGAGGCAGCGCGGCGTTTGAAGAAGATCCGGCGCTCGAAGTCCTGCCAGCGCGTCAACTCGAAGAAGCGATGCGTGTACCGAGCGTAGCAGTACGTGCAGGCGAGCTCGCAGCCTCGATAGGGATTGATCGTCCAACGAAACGGCAGACGTGGATTCAGGCACCGATTGAGAACGCTGCCGATCGCCAGCGGCACGTACTCGACGTCGTTGTTCTCGCGCGAGGGACTCGCCGTCGGAGCCGGCGTGCCGAGGGCGGTGAGCTGTGGATAGAGGGGAAGGAGTGCTTGCTCAGCCATTGCAATGCCTTTCTGTACATTGTCTGATTGACAAGTTACGCCTTATTTTCGCCTCTGCTGCGCACGCCTGTCAAGGTCGGTCGTTATCGCTCTGTGAAATCTCTTTGCGATGATCGCGGCTACAATGCCGGAGTGCCCGAGCTCCCGGAGGTCGAAGTGTTGAAAGGAAGCCTGCGGCCGCATCTCGTGGGTCGAACGATCGAGGACGTTCGTGTCCGTCGAACCGACCTCAGAGAGCGCGTCTCCGCGGCGCAGCTCAGACGGCGGTGCCAAGGTCGGCGGATCCACGGCCTGCGTCGCCGCGCAAAATACCTGTTAATCGATCTGGACGGCGGAGATGTTCTGATCTTTCACCTCGGAATGAGTGGCCGGCTGACCGTCGGGCCATCAGAGACGGCGGCGGAGCCGCACGAGCATCTCAGCTTCGGCATCGGCCGTCGCTCGCGACTTCGATTCCGGGATCCTCGACGTTTCGGACTGGTGCTCATCCGGTCGGCCGCGCGTCTCCACCGTGACCGCCATTTTGCGCACCTGGGAGTCGAGCCGCTCGGGCCGTCATTTGATGGGGACTGGCTCCGCCGCGCCGCCATTGGCCGTCGTGGCCCGGTGAAGAGCTTCCTCATGGACGCGAGAGTCGTCGTCGGCATCGGTAACATCTACGCTTGCGAAGCTCTCCACCGGGCAGGGATTCACCCACGGCGGGCGGTCTCACGGATCGCTCTAGGTCGCTGGCACCGACTCGCGGACGCCGTGGTGGCGGTGCTGGAGGAGGCGATTCACCAGGGTGGTACGACACTCAATGACTTTGCCGACGCGACAGGTTCGCCGGGATACTTTCAGATCGCGCTCTCGGTGTACGGTCGGGATGGGCGGCCCTGTCGCCGTGGCGACGGGAGCGTTCGCCGGATCGTGCAGGGCGGGCGCAGTACCTACTACTGTCCGGGATGTCAGAGGTAGGCGATGAAGTACCGAGCAGTTCTGCTGGATATGGGTGGCGTCTTGATCGACTTCGGTGGGGGGCGCGGCCTGCCGGTCGGCAAGGCGGACTGGCGGGGCCGTGAGGCACTGCTTCACTATCTGCAGCAACGAGGGGCAAAGCTGGATTTGGAGGAACTCGACGCACTGCTGTTCGCACCCTGGTTCAGCGAGTACCGGCAGCGTCAGGAGCGCGGCCGCGAGGCCGCCTGGAATTCTCACCTCAGGCGACTGCGTCGACGGGTCGGCCTGAGGACTCATGCGGTCAAGCTCCTGGGGCTCTGGTTTCGCCCGATGGCCGAGCAACTCGAGCCGCTCGTCGGGGTTCGGGAGGCGCTCGCACTCCTTCGACAGCAGGGTTATGTGCTGAGTTTGATCTCAAACGTGCCGCTTCCGGGGCGTCTCTATCGCGAGGTTCTCGAGCGACACGGCCTGGCCGACGCCTTTAGCTCGATGCACTTCAGCTACGACGAGAAAAGCCGCAAGCCGTCTCCGGCTATGCTGCGCTTGGCGCTCGCTGCTCTGCAGGTGCCTGCGTCCCGAGCGATCATGGTTGGCGATCGTCGCGCGGTGGACATCGTCGCCGGTCGATCGGCTGGGACGGCTACTGCGTGGGTTCGTAGTGATGACGGTGGCGGACCGCAGGCCGATCTTGTCATCGACTCGCTGGCGGAGCTGCCCGGAGCCCTGCGAGGGCTTGGTTGACAGTCGGACGCGAGCTGGACGCGCGGAGACCAAAGTCGGGAGATCGGATTGATGAAACGAGTTGTCGCACTGGGAGTCGCGGGAGGAACAGGTTCGGGGAAGACGACGGTTGCACGGGCCATTCTCGAGGTGATCGGAGAGAGGCGGATCGCCTTTCTCGAGCAGGACAGTTACTACCGGGATATCGAGTGGCGGAGCGAGGCGGAACTGCAAGCTCACAATTTCGACCATCCGAACGCCCTGGACAACGAGCTGCTCATTGCCCACCTCGAGGCTTTGAAGGGCGGCGTGGCCGTGGAAGTGCCGACGTACGATTTTGTGACCCATCGGCGAACGACAGCAACCGAGCGGGTGGAGTCACGTCCTGTCGTTCTCCTCGAAGGCATTTTGCTGTTCGTCGAGCCACGGCTCCGCTCACTGCTGGATTTCAAGATCTACGTCGACACGCCGTCGGACGTCCGCTTCATCCGCCGACTGCGTCGAGACCTGGAAGAGCGGGGCAGGACACTCGAGGATGTGATTCGGCAGTACGAGACGACGGTGCGCCCGATGCACCTGGAATTTGTCGAACCGTCGAAACGAAGTGCCGACGTCATCGTGCCCCATGGTGGAGAGAATCGCGTGGCTCTCGAGATGGTTACCGCTCGACTCGAGCAGTTGCTGAGCGCGGCGGAGGCCTGACCCCTGTTGCGCAGGGATCCCGTAGAATGGCACTGCAGATGGACAGCATCGGCGTGTCGACGGGGGCGACGCCTCGGCGTGCATCGCAACCTCGAGTAGAAGGGAGAAGCGCTATGTCGAAGAGGCTCAGTATGTTCGCGACAGCCGTTGTGACCTTGCTGTCAGCGTGTGAAACCCCCGAGCCGCCCGTCGGTGGGCTGAATATCGAACCACGGGCAATCGAGATGGCGTACCCGGCATTCGTGCCAGTTGCTCTCGAGTGGACGATGAGTCGACCGTTGGCGGGATTGAGCGGCACGCCTCGCGTCTTTCTCCACTTGCTGGGCGCCGACGGTGATGTTGTGCGGACTTTCGACCACGACCTTCCACGGGAATGGACTGTCGGAAGCAACCTCAGCTACGAAGTAATGCTGTCCCAGTCGGCACTCGTGCCGGCGTTACCGAGTGGTCAATACGCTCTGGTCGCCGGGCTCTATGACGCAGCCGAGCACCGATGGCCATTGACCGTTCAAGGTGAGGAAGTGCGTCACCTCGAGTACCGGATCGCCACCGTGACAGTGAGTGCATCGAGCTCGGCCCCGAGCTTCTTCTTTTCACCGGCGTGGTTGCCGGTGGAGGGTGGAACGGACCTCCAAATTCTCGCCCGAAGGTGGCTCGAGAACGATGGCGTACTGCGGCTGTCGGAGTTGTCAGGCGCCGGAATGCTCTATATGCGAATTGGCGTTCCCCAGGGCGGCGGGCCGCAGGAACTCGTCGTTGAAGGCGACACGAGCCTCCCGACGGTGCGACTGGAGACGACATGCGGGGACTGGGAAACTGCCATCTCGGGCAGCGGCAGTCACGTCGTCGAGATGCCGGTGGTGCCGGGCGAGGGCGAAACCGTCTGCGACATAGCCTTTAGTGCCGATTTCTACCTCCTGTCGCGCGACAACCTGTCGCGCCGGACCATGGCTCTGGAAGAACTCTCCTGGTCTTCTGGACCGTAGGAGAAGGCATGGCACGCCTCTCCAGTGGCGTTGCTCTTCCCCGGCACCGGCCGATGCTGTCCGCATCTGCATTCCCGCGAACTGAAATAGTGGCGCGCGATTCAGGCCCTGGAGGGGCAGGCGGCTATCGAGTCATCGATAGTGTGACCGCCGCGCTGACGGGCAATCCAGTGACGGGGCCGAGCGGAGTCCACGTTTCGACCTCCTCGACCATTTCGATCTTCGTCCACTGCGCCTCTCGCAATGCAACCTCGATCCGAAGCTTCCCGTCTGCAGGCATCGGTCGCGAGGTCTCCGTGGTCCAGAAATTGAACAACGCCAACTCGCTGGTTGTTCCCGGATCGAGTGGAAACATGAAGAGCTGATTGCTGTAGACGGGGATGTCGGTACCGTTGATCGTGACGGTGAAGCCGAGCTGCGATGCTATGCGTTCGCCGCGGTTGAGGATTCGAATCCGCAAGCGACACAGCGTGTCGGCACCCGGCTTCTCCGGCTCGACGATGACGGCCTCGATGGCCAACTGCGGCTCGGCAGCGGCTGAGTCGTCTTGAGCTCTCGCCAGCACTGGGATGAAAACCGCTGCCAGGAAGAGAACAGGGGACAGAAGTCGAAACGTCGTCCTGATCACTGATGAAGCCTCCCTCGCCCGAGTGTCTACGGGCCTCGAGGCCGACTTTACCGCAGAAGACCCGGTCACCCGTCTCTGCAGGTCGGAGGGAATCTTGTGTCCGACGAAAAGGTGACGCATGGCGCGCCTGATGGTCTTGCTGCCGAGGCAACCGGCTGCCGTCTGATACCAGGCTGCCGTTCTCGCGAGTCGGCGTCCTTGTCAACGTCCATCTGTGGTCCTGCGGGAGCAGACCTCAATGCCTCATGCGGGACTCGGCCGTGATCGCCCTGTGCCGATTCATCCCTGCGATAGCGACTGCTAGGATGCATCGATGGACCAAGCCCGGCAGGCGATTCTAAGACCTCGCCAGGCGGCCTACCTCGAGGGACTCGGTCCGGCGCGTGCCGAGCTCCTGCTGGAGATGGAGGAGCTGGCTCGGCGCAAGAACCTGACGATTTCCGCTCCGCCCGTGGGGAGATTGCTGTCGATTCTCGTGCAGGCGACAGCCGCCCGCCGGGTCCTCGAGATAGGGACTGGGATCGGCTATGCGTGCGTGTCGCTGACTTCGGGCTCTGAATCGGTTCGTGTGACGAGCATCGATCGCGATGCCGAGATGTTGCGGATCGCCACCGGTTTTATTGAGCGCTGCGAAGTCGCGGAACGCGTCGAGCTCCTGTGTGGCGAGGCGGTCGATCAACTCCGCAGCGTGCAGGGGCCATACGACATGTGTTTCATCGACACCGATCCCCGCGACTGTCGGCGCTGCCTGGATCTCGGCCTCCAGGTGCTGCGAGTCGGAGGTCTCGTGATCGCGAATAACCTCTTGTGGAGAGGACTGGTGGCTGAGCCGGGGCTGGAGGGAGACAGAGACAGCGAAGACATGCGGGCGTTTGGCGGCTACTTTGTGATGTATCCGCAACTCGAATCGATTGTGCTTCCAGTTGCCGGCGGCGTCGGCTTGGCGGTCAAGAGCACGCACCTGACGACCGACGTCGGTGGCCCGTTCTGACGCACCTGAAGACTCGTGTACTTGTCACGACCACGCTGACAGAGCGCGACCTGACAGGAAGGGGCGGTGTGGCAGGATTCATAGTCTTCGGGCGTGACATTCTCTAGGCTGAGGCCGCTGACGTGGATTGCCGCGGAGGCGACGAACGATGGAGGCGACAAAGGCATGAGACGGCAGCATCGGGTACTGGCGCCGCTTCTGGTTCTGGCCTTGGCGAGCGCCTGTGGAGGTGGGGGCAGCAATCCCGCCGCGGACGCAGGTGTGTTGTTGGAGAGCGACGTAGAGCTCCAGAGTTTTCACCTGGTCAACCAGGCCAGATCTGGCGAGGCGGTAGAGCCGCAGCTCGGATTGGACCCGGCCGTCTGCGAAGTCGCTCGCCGTCACAGCGAGGCGATGCGCGACGAAGGGTTCTTCAGCCACACCGCCGCCGACGGCCAGGGACTGCGACAGCGTTTGAACAGGGCGGGGATTGCGTACTCGGCAGCGGCGGAGAACCTCGCCGAGGTCCATCACGCTACCAGGCCGGCGGAAGTGGCGCACAGTCAACTGATGTCGAGTGCCTCCCATCGCAAGAACATCCTGAGCCCGAAGTACAAGCTGGCCGGCGTCGGTGTTGCCAAGGCAGGCGATACGTACTGGATCACCCAGGTCTTCATCAAGCCCTGACATCGGCGCCTGATCTGGCCGGCGGGCCCAGAGGACGAGCGTCGGCCGGTCAGCGCTAGCTTCCCTCGCATCTGGTTTGTGACGAACGAGCCCGCTCGAGTGCCGCGCGAGGCGCCGTCGCTGCAGTGCAGGTCTCTCCGGCGCGGCTGCTGACGACATCGGCAGGGCGGCACGACGGCAAGCCGGGAACGCGGCCCTATAATTACAGAGCTCGTGGCAACAGACGGGCAGAAAGGATCGATTCGGGTGACATCATTCATCGCCGCCGTGATTCAGCTCAACTCCACATCGGACGAGGGCGCCAATCTGGACCTAGCGGCGGATCTCATCACGCGTGCTGCCGGCCATGGCGCGAGTATCGTGGCAACACCCGAGAACACCAACTTTCTGGGGCCGCATGCGGAGAAGGCTCGCCGCGCAGAGACCCTCGCAGGGGCGGTCTGCCAGCGGTTTGCCGAGCTTGCTCAACGCCTCCGGATCCATCTGCTCCTCGGCTCGTTCAACGAACGGTCGGCCGACCCGGGGAAGTGTCACAACACGTCAGTGCTGTTTGGTCCCGACGGGTCGATCCTCGGCGTCTACCGAAAGCTCCATCTCTTCGATGTGGATATCTCACCGTCGGCGAGATTTCGTGAGTCGGAGACCGTCGTGCGCGGAACCGAGGTCGTGGTCGTCGAAGCGGCCCTCGGGCAACTTGGACTGTCGATCTGCTACGACCTGCGATTCGCCGAGCTCTACGCCGAGCTCAGGCGTCGCGGGGCGGAGGTTCTCTGCATCCCTTCGGCCTTCACGCTGACGACTGGAAAGGACCACTGGGAACCGCTGCTGCGAGCACGCGCGATAGAGACACAATGTTACGTTGTGGCACCGGCACAGTGGGGACGGCACGATGATTCCGGCTCGAGAGAGAGCTGGGGACACGCGATGATCGTCGATCCGTGGGGCGATGTCGTGGCAATGGCGTCGGATGGGACGGGTTTGGCGCTGGCGGAGATCGATCCGGAGCGCGTGCGAAGAGTCAGGCGGGCCATACCGGTCGCCGAGCATCGGAATCTCGGCGGGTGAGCATCCGGCGAGTGCGGCCGACGGTCTCGAGGCGGCCGGCGGCGTGAGAGCTTGCTGGGCGCGATCGCCGACTGCGGGTGTGGCGGTGCAAAGGGATCAAAATGAAAGAAGGACTGTACGAGCAAGTGATGGCGGCGGGCGCTCGGGAGAGGCTGCCGCGGGCGCGGATTCGGGCATCTGCGGGTGTCGTGCCCTGGCGTCGAGGGGCCGACGGTGGACTCGAGGTGTACTGGGTTCAGAGATCTCCAAGTCTCGCCTTCATGGGAGGGTTCCACGCCTTCCCGGGAGGTGGGAGATCGCGAGCCGATTCGCAACTCGCCGTAACGGGTCTGCCTCTGGGGATCGACGAGGGACCAATCGATGGCGCGATGCCCGAGGCGGTGATCGAGGATGTGGACCTGGAGCCGATTCTCGCGGAGGGCATTCTCGGGTGCGTGGTGCGGGAGCTCTTCGAAGAGACAGGACTGCTGCTTGCTGACGTCGAGAGCACCGAGGGCCAAGACGACGGACGCCGCCAGCTGCTGCGAAATGAGACGAGCTTTCAAGACCTGGTGCGGGCGAAGCGCTGGCAACTGGATGTCTCACAGCTCGTCTATGCCGGTCGGTGGCTGACACCCGCACTCGGCCCCGTGCGCTTCGACAATCGCTTCTTTCTGCTCGAATGGCCGGTGACGGCGCCGGTCCAGCCGGAGATTTGCGGTGGCGAGCTGATAGTCGGAGAGTGGATTCGACCGGCAATGGCTCTCGACCGGTGGCGGCATGGCGATGTGGTGACGGCGCCGCCCATTCTGCACATTCTCGAAGTGCTGTCGACGAGGGGGCCGACCACGGGTCTGAAGCGGCTACGAAGTCCGCACGAGATGAACTTGGGACCCCATCGGAGA
>JAOTUP010000296.1 GCA_029863825.1 Acidobacteriota bacterium
AGACGACGCGTCTTCTCGTCGAGGGGTCCGTCCTCCTCTGCCTCGCGGGCCACATCCCAGGCCTCTCCGAGTCGAGGGTAGGTAGCCAAAAAGTCGCGATACGCCTTCGGCGGTTTCTTCGACATGCTCTCATCCCTCCGCAGCGACATCGCCGCCTGCCAGTTCGCGTTGCCACCACTCGATAGTTTGGGCCAATCCCTCCTCGACGTTGAACCTCGGCTGCCAGCCGACCGTCTCAACCAAGCGCCGAACGTCTGCGACGACTCTCGGAGCCTCATCATCGGGAGCAGGAATCGCGCCGAGTTCGACAAGGTCTTCCTTGCCCATCTGACGTGCGATGAGGCGAACAAGATCGGCGACGGCCACCGGCTTCCCGGAGCCAATATTCACTGCACCGTCGAAATCGGAAGCCAGAAGGTGCAGCAGCGCCGCCGCTGCATCACGCGAGTGGAGGTAGTCGCGAACCTGGCGACCGTGAGTGCAGCGCGCCGGCTCCCGACGCAGCAAAGAGACGATGACGGATGCGACGAGGCGGGACTCGTGCTCGTAGGGCCCGTAGAGGAAAAACGGCCGCGCCCAGGCGCCGGACACGCCGGCCTCCCGGCGCCAGGCCTCGAACAGTCGGAAGAGAGAACTCTTGCAGACCCCGTAGGGTGTCGCACTCGTCAGAGGCGTCACGTCCTCACGGCAGTCGTACGGACCCTCCTCGTACTCCGCACTCGATCCCAGCGCCACGATGCGCCCGCCGCCACATGCTGCGAAGTGACGAAACAGAGCGAGGCTGGCACCAACCCACTGGAAATTCTCGCACGAGCGGTAGACAGGGCGTGCGCCTGTCCAGGCCAGGTGCAGCAAATGGCTCGGTTCGATCCGGGTCATCAGATCGCGCACCGCCTGATCGTCGAGAAGATCGACTTCGTGCCAGTGAACAGAAGGAGGCGTGTCTCGGCGAATCTCTCGATCTGCGGCGTGGACTTCCCAACCGCTATCGCCGAGCGCGTCGAGACAGTTTCTGCCGAGAAAGCCGCCGGCCCCGGTGAGAAGAAGTCTGTCTGCCGATGGCGCCATGCTACGCCCTCGTCCGAGGTGGCCACTCCCACGTCGGCTCGGGCGCAATCAAGGACCTCGTCCAGGGCATGGGGCCGCGGCCACGAATGAGGGTCTCCGACGCACTGATCAGGCTCTCGGCAGCGTGGAGAGTTCCAGCTCGGCCTGCTAGACTCTGGCCTCCACCGGCCAGGTCCGGCGGCAATTCGACTTCAGATCGTCTCACGGCGCTCGACACGGGACTCAAAGCCTAGCAGAGGTCCGTCAGTGTGGCACAACAGGCGCTGCCGCCGACGTCGAGCCTGTAATCGTGATCCGATCGACAATGACAGAGGAGCTGCAGCCCGATGCCATCACCGATCTACACGGCACTGAAGAACGCATACAGAACAGTCCACCGCGGTTGCCGTAAGACCCTCTCCGCGCTCGGTCTGAACGTCTATCCGACTCGGGACTTCTACTCCCCTTTGCCGGTTCTCTCGGAGCTCGAAAAGACCCGTGAGCTGTGGGACCGTCCGAGCGAGATGGTCGGTGTTCGCTACGACCTGGAGCGGATGAAGACAATTCTCGGACGCTGCGTTGAAAGCTTCGGAGACGAGTATGAGGCACTCCCGGCCTATGAAGAGAACAAGAAACTCGGACTCGGCCCCGGATTCACCGTCATCGATGCAATGACTCTCTACTTCATGGTGCGCGACCTCAAACCGCACCGCTACATCGAAATCGGCTCCGGGTTCTCGACCTACTACAGCTGGCTCGCGGTGCAAAAGAATCGCGAGGAAGGAGTGGCGACATCGTTTCGCGTCGTCGACCCGTTCCCGCGCGACGCGATGCGAGAACTCGAGGGAGTCTCCGTCGAGGCGAAACCGGCGCAGGAGGTGCCGATTGATTTCTTTGCCGAGCTGACGGCCGGCGACATTCTGTTCATCGACACGACCCACGTCCTCAAGCTGGGTGGCGAGCTCGCCTATCTCTTCATGGAGGTGATTCCCCGCCTCAAGCCGGGTGTGACGGTGCACGTCCACGACATTCATTTTCCGTACAACGTGCCCTACCCGGCGGAGCAGTATGTGTTCCGCAGCAAGTGGGGATCCTTCTGGACCGAAGCGATGCTGGTGCAAGCCTTCCTGGCCTTCAACTCCGACTTCGAGATCTACTACTCGGCACCGCTGTTGCGTTACTTCTGCGAAGACGTCCTGCGGGAGAAGTTACCCGGATACCGCTCGGTCGAACTCGAGGACTACGACACCCACTTCAGCTCGCTCTGGTTCAGGCGGTCGGTGTAGGAAGGGCGTGAGGGCGTGAGGGACTCCTCTGACGGCTCCAGCCAGTCGCCCCCCGGAGGCGCCGGACCCTTCAGCCACCACGACCTCCTAGATCGTCACGCCCATCGGCTTTCGCAGCAGGAAGGCGAAGGCGATCGTCAATACGAAGAAGTGCACGAGCCAATGGCTCTTCCAGCCGAGCAGGCCCACTTCTCGGTCCGGATAGGACAAGGCTATCGACTCGACTGCTCCGCCCGAGGCGAGCGGAGACTCTGCGGGATAGACCAATTCATCGATCCAGCCGCTCACCCTGAGCGGTGAACGGCGGCGCACGTCATTCATCACCACGGCGCTCTTCGAGTACTGCGTGCCGTCCACGGTGATGCCGATCTCGTAGCGTCCAGATGTGTCCGCCCCGATGCGCCACGTGAGGCTGCGTTCCGAAGCACTCCACACCGCTGGTGTCTCGGCCCGCAGCCCCGCGGGAAGCGTAAGCTCGGCGCGTGGCTTGGAGCGATCCGGCGCTACGGCATCTTCCGACACTTCGACCTCGAGCAGCGCCGTTTTCCCCGGCTCGAGACCCCGGTAGCCGTAGTGGAAATGCAACTGGGCAATGACGAAGAAGAGCGGCACCATGATCCACACCATGGGCACCAGCGAGTACCGCAGATAGGACAGGTTGTGGCGCAAGATCTCAAACTGAGCTCGGAAGATGGCTCGCATGTCGTCGTTCCACAGGCGGATCTCGAACAACCCGGCGTGGATGCCCCGCTTGACACGATCCAAAGCCTCCTGGTTGGACGTTGCCTTGAAGACGACAAGCATGCCTATCGACGTCAGGAATGAGACAACCAGCAGTCCCCAAATGGGTGCGAGCCCGCGAAACGGGTACAGCAACCCGTCGAATACGGGACGCAGCAGGGCATTGACGAACGACATGTGTCAGGTCACCTCGAAGGCTCGCCGAATCAGGAGATGTAGCCGAGACCCTGGAGGCGCTTCTTGATCTCCTCCTCCGACCCGGCGTCCGCCAACTTGGCAACCTCCTTCTCGAGAGCATGGGTGATGAACTCTTCAACCGACGAGTAGCCGGCGATATCCGCGTAGCGCTTGATCTTCGCGACCAGGTCGCTCTCGAGCTTCACTTTCGTGTGTCCGAACATCTCTTAGTCTCCTGTCGTCATCGAGGCGCCGCCCTCATCCTCGGGAATCTCGCTGTCGATGCCGAACTCGGCGAGAATCGACCGATTGAGCTCTTTCAGGCTCGTGGCGGGGCGGGCCAGCGGCCCATTGGTAAACAGCACTCCAGGTACCGTCGTGTGGTCCATGCAGTGGTCGCCGCTCCACAGATCGGTGTTGTCCGAAAACACCTCGCGAGTGAGATCGCCGATCGCCGATTCAAACGAACATCGAGTCCCTTTGGCGTACCCGACCTGCAGGTCGGGACCGATGTCTCGATACCCGGCATCCGAGTAGTAGCCTTCGCGTTCGTACATCCGTGTGACGGCTTGACTGCCCGTTTTCGGATCGACCGTCGCGAG
>JAOTUP010000297.1 GCA_029863825.1 Acidobacteriota bacterium
GATACCGAGCGTGTTGAAATGCTCGGAGGCGAGAGCCTGCACCATCCTCTCAGCGGCGTCTCGGTCGACAGAAAAAGGAAACCGATCTGCCTCCAACCGTCCCAGAAGGAGGTTGACGTCGGTCAACGTGAGCGGCCCACCCCGCCCGTAGCACGCCGGCCCCGGATCGGCGCCCGCGCTCTCCGGCCCGACCTTGAGCTGACTGCCGTCGAAGCGACAAACAGAGCCGCCACCGGCGGCTACCGTCTCGACCGCCAGGCAGGGCGACGTCAGGTGCGCCCCTCCGACAATCGTCTCCGATCGGTGCTCGAAACGGCCGTCGTAGCGAGTCACATCGGTTGATGTCCCACCCATGTCGAAGGCCAGAAGCCGATCCGCTCCCGATGCGATCCCGACGGCGGCCGCCCCCACCACTCCTCCGGCAGGTCCGGACAAGAGACTGTCCTTGGAGCGGTAGGACTCGACCCGCTTCAGACCGCCGGCGCTGGTCATGACATGGAGCGATCTCGCGCCCAGACCCAGCTCGAGTGCTCGAAGGTACTCGCCGACGACTTCGGACAGATACGCGTCGATGACCGCCGTTTCCGTGCGAGAGACGAACTGGAGGCGAGCAGAGAGATCGGAGGAACAACTGACATGACTGAATCCCAACTCGCGCAGCCGCACCGCAACCTGGCGTTCGTGGTCCTGATTGCGATAGCTGTGAAGGAAAGCAACCGCCGCCGATCGATAACCGCTTTTCAGCAGCTCGCGCGCCTGCGACTCGAAGCTTTCCATATCGAGCGCCCTGTCGACGGTTCCGTCGGCTCTGAGCCGCTCGTCGACTTCGACTACCGCCCCGGACAGCGGCTTCACCGTCTCCACCCGCAGGGCAAACAACTCGGGTCGCCTCTGATCCCCGATCTTCAACAGATCGCCGAAGCCTCGAGTAATGAACAATGCGGGAGGAGTCCCACGGCGCTCGAGCAGAGCATTCGTGCCTCTGGTTGTCGCGAATCGGACCTCCGCTGCTGGCAGCGACGTTCCGTGCGCGGTTTCGGTCACCAACCGCGCCGCGAGCGCCGGTGCCCCTTCGTGGGAACGGATTTCACCGTCCGCCTCGCCCCAGCGCCACGGTGCGTGAAGGCGCAGAACGCCCTCCGGAGAGGACTCAAGGACCTTCATCGCCCCGCCCGGACCGATGAGCTGACAGCCGGCGAAGAAATCCCGCGGCATGGGCGGCGTTGCGCTCGACCACCGCACCCTGTCTTCGCGGCCCGCAACAGAGCGGATTCGGCCCCGCAGCGCACCATTGCTCAGCACCTTTGCGCGCTGGAAGCACCCATCGGGATCCACCGCCAGGCAGTCCGTGAAGGTGCCGCCGACATCTATCCACAGACGCCAGAATCGAGATGCTTCAGACACGTCGAAGGGATCGTACTCGGGCAACGGCGAGACCGCCAGCCCTGGGCGCGACTCCTCCGAACCGAGGGAGGTCCCGCGGTCGGTCCCATACGGGAGATCTCCGCTTGACCTCGCATCCTTCGCCCCGACTTCAGCGTGGTTGTGATGGCGGGAAAGAGCCCCGTCGAGAGTTGTGCGCCCTCGTCCCTTGCGCCGTCCCCGTCAGACACACGCCTCAGGGATCCTCCGACGTAGGGCATCGTTTGGGCGCGCCCATGAAAGAGGATCCGCGGAGCGCGCTTCTCATGCACAAGCAGATTAGCGTCCGGGTGGCGAGATCTATCCAGCCTGCTTCAGATAGACGTTGCCTCCGACCGTCTCGATCTCTACTGTGTTCGTACCTCCGTTGAAGGAGCCGGAGCCTCGCACCGCGCTTCCCCGACCACGCCAGAAGCTCGTTTCACCCTCGGACTTTTCGATCGTCAAGGGAAAGTCCGAAACGATCTCGGGGACCCGTTTACTCTTGGCGTCATAGGAGATCTCGACATCGACGTTCATCGAGAAGTTACGCGGCACCGTCAGGTGGATCTCTCCTCCCATCGACGAGAGCTTGATGTCACGATCCCCGGCCTGGGGGTCGCCGACCAGAGTCACCTTTACATCGCCGCCCATGGTCTCGGCCTTCACCCAGCCATCGACCGAGCCGATGACGATGTCACCGCCCATGGTCTCGGCCTCGACGAATTTCCCGGCCGATCCAACGATGATCTCGCCACCCATGGTCTCGAGCTTCGCACCGGCCGGTGCCGACTCGATCTCGATCTCGCCGCCCATGGTCGAGATGATCACCGCCTTGCCTGTCGCCCCGCCGCTGCGTCGGGTGACGTTCTTGTAGATGACTTTGCCGCCCATCGACGAGCCGTCGACATCGCCGACGACGTTCTCGACAATTACCTCCCCACCCATCGTCTCGATCTCGCCGTCGACTTCCGAGTTCTCGAGCGTGATACTCCCGCCCATGGTCTCGAACTCGATATGACCCTTGAGTCCCGAGAGCCTGATATCGCCCCCCATGGTCTCGCCTTCAAGATCGCCCTCGACGTTCGAAACGGTGATCGATCCGCCCATCGTCTCGAGCTCCAGGTCGTAAACCGACGGGACGTTGATCTCGACGTCGTATCCCCCCGAACGATGATGACGACCCCAGCCCTTCGTGCTCTCGGCCTCGATCCGCACGCCTTCGTCCGTCTTCTCGATAATGATCTCCTGGTCATCGCCGGCGCCACCCGTGGGCCGTGCCCGCACCAGGACGAAGGGCTCACCCCAGCCGGTGATCTCGAGCGAGCCGCCGGTTTCGAGATCGACTTCGAGCAAACCGCCCGGCGTTGCTTCCAGCTTTTCTTCCTCGATGTCCTTCGCTGCCAGCGGTATTGCAAGCAGCAGCGCCAACAGGATCATGTGCATGGCTTTTCTCATCCTCTCCTCCATTTCATTCATGCGGTCAAAAGTCCCGAACGTAGTCGTTGGCTTTGGCGTAGATAGCGGTTCCCGGCTCGGGACGCCCCACGGACACGGCCGCGCGAAGGGCCTCCGGAGAGACCCGTTCCCGTGCCAGATGTTCAATCGCCAGGAGCCGGAGCTGCACCGACTCCTCGCGCCTCAGGACTTCCAGCAGCGCATCCTGGACCACCTCATCGCCACCCCCGACTCCCAGCTCGGCAGTTAGCTTCGAGATCGCCTTGAGGCGCACGGCAAGGCTCTCATCCTCCAGCATCGAGGTGATCAAAGCATCTCGCACGGCAGGCTCCAGCCGGCCGGCGGCCTCGATCGCCGCCAGCCGAGTGCCCACGGACTCGTGGTTGAGCAGCGACTGCACGAGGATTTCTGCGACAAGTGGATCGTCCTTGGCTCTGACGACGTCGAGTTGAGCAGTGACGTCGAACATGAGGCGCACCGCCGACGGATCCACTTCCTGCAGCCGGACGTTCGAGTAGACGAACGGCGAGTCGGCGCCGCCAGTGCTCCGTTGGTTGCGCGCGGCAGCGTATTCGAGCTGACCCGTAATCGACGTCGGGTCGGAATCGGCGACTGCCACCGACTCGCTCGCGGGCCAGCGCCCGGCAACGTAGCCGATGGCCAGAAGCAAAATGCCGACTGCCAGCATGGCGAAAACAGGCGTGGCGCGCACCCCGGAGAGAGAACCCGACAACGAGTCGCCCAGCCACCGCCGCATGCCTCCCGACCCGCCAGCCGCCAGCTCGCTGCGCACACTGCGCATCACGCTCCGGCGAATCTGCAGCAGCTCACTCTCTTCGGGCTCGGGCATTCCCAGCTTCTCCAGATAGTCGTGCAACTTGCGCAGCTCACCGCAGCTCGGGCACGTCTCGGCGTGGTCGAAGATCTTCTGTCGCTCGTCCTCGGCGACCTCGGTATCCATCAGAACCTCCAGGA
>JAOTUP010000298.1 GCA_029863825.1 Acidobacteriota bacterium
GCGCGCTGCGTCTCGGTCATGCGACCGAACGCCGCGTCGTCAACGGCCAGGCGGCCCAGCGCCTCTCGCCGACCTTGCGCATCAAACCGGTTCCACAGCTCCGCGCGCTGCGTCTCGGTCATGCGGGCGAACACGTTCTCATCCACATGCAAGCGTCCGGACATCTCGAGACGGCCTTGTCGACCGAGCTGGTCGAGGACCGCTGCTCGCTGTGTCTCACTCATGCGCCCGAACGCCGATTCGTCGACCTGCAGTCGGCCGAAGAGTTCCTCGCGCCCCTGGCGGCCGAGCTGGTCCACCATCGCCGCTCGCTGGGTCTCAGTTATCCGCTCGAACACCGCCAGGTCGGCGTTGAGTCTCCCGATCAGCTCGCTGCGACCCTGCTGGTCGAGGTCATTCAACAAGGCTGCCCTCTGTTTGTCGGTCATCCGCCCGAAGGTCGCTTCGTCCACGCTCAGACGCTTCAGCATGTCCGCACGCCCCTGCTGGTCGATGCGCTTCCACACCGCTCCTCTCTGCGCCTCGGTCAGCCGTCCGAAGGTCGCTTCGTCCAGGCTCAGGCGATTCAACATGTCCGCCCGTCCTTGCTGGTCCATGCGCTTCCACACTGCCGCCTTTTGCGCCTCGGTCATGCGCGCGAAGGTCTCTTCACTGAGCTCGATGCGCTTGTAGATGTTTTTGCGGCCGTACGGTCCGAGGCGACCCAGAAGCTCGGCCTTCTGTTCCTCGGTCAGCACCTCGAAGACCGCCTCGGTGAAAGCCCCCTGGCCGGGAACGTCGAGAACCACGTCGTCCTCGGTGAGCTGCTCGGCACGGTAGCGGTCGGCCGCTCCGATGGCTCCCGCGGCATCCTCCGCCGGCGGCCACGGTCCGCTGTTCGAGTAGTACATGATCGCCAGCAAGCCGACGACTACTACCGCTCCGAAGACAATCAGAACAGTACGTTGATTCTTCGAGCTCATGACTCAACCTCCTTTGCAGGTTGGCTTTCCCGCTGTATATCTAAAGTACACCACCGGCTGGCGAAAGTTGGCGCCATTCTACCGGGCATATGGGATCTCTCCGGCGAATAAGATGACTCTGTCGAGGGTTGCATCCTCGGCAGTGACGGTGAGAAAAAGAGACGCAGCCGGCTCGCCGACGTTGACCGTCAGTCGCAGAGCCGCCGGACCCATTGTCGCCAGCCGCAGACGAGAGCCTGCTGTCGACGCCCCGAGAGCGGTACTGCCGCTCTGGTCCAGTGACTCGAGCTCGATCATTCCGCTGCCGGACTCGAGCTCCATCACGACCGCTCCTTGCTGTCTCAGATCGAAGTCAAGCAGCCGTTGCGCGCCTTTTCGCTCGACGATAACCGTTCCCGAGTCGGCCTCGAGATCGATTGTCGACGCCGACTCGACGGGCCGTCCACTTTGCACGCTGCCATAGAGCTTCGACTGGTCGAGATCCTGGCCTGGCCCGCCAACGACGAGAAAGGTGAGCGCGGCGCCGACCAGAAGACCGGCAGCGAGATAGCCGGCGCGCATCGGCCAGGCCGCAGTTGTCAGGGGCGGCAGTCTGAGCGGCTCGGGGAGCGCTGCTGGCCCGCGCGAAGGCACCGCCTCGAGCGCCGCGTCGATTCTCTGTCGCAAGGCCGCGGGCGGCTCCACTGTCTCCAGCGAGTCGAGCCGGGCGGCCAGCGATACGAGCTCCCGGCGGCGTTCCTCGGCCTCCGGCCGACCGACGAGATATTCCTGCAGGAGAAGGTGATCCTGCGAGCTGATCGTGCCGTCGATGAGCTCCCAGACGAGCTCTTCCAGACGTTCGGTGTTCATCGCGACACGCCCCGGTCGAGAAGCGCCGTACGCAGCTCACGTCGAGCCGAAAAAAGTCTCGATTTCACTGTCTTTGCGGGAATCTCGAGCACCTCTCCGATCTCGCCGTACGACAGGCCCTCCATGTGACGCAGCACGATAACTGCTCGATGATCAGGATTCAGCCCCCACATCGCCTCCTCGATCAGTCGACCGGTTTCCTTGCCACTCACCCTTTGCTCGGGACCGAGCCGCGAGTCCGGCGTGCGATCGTCCAGGTCGGTGACCTGACGACGTCGACGTACAAGATTCAGAGCTTCATTCATGGCGATGCGGTAGATCCAACTGAAGAATCGATAGGTGAAGTCGAAGGTCTCGAGCTTTTCGTACGCTTTGAGAAAGGCGGACTGCGTGGCGTCCATCGCGTCCTCAGGGGAACCGGTGATGCGGTAGGCCGCGCTATAAAGTTTCTTTTCATATCTGTCGACAAGAGTTCCAAAGGCCGATTGGTCACCGTCCAGGCTTGCTTCGACGAACACGGCATCGTTGTCCTTCATCAGAAGTACCAATGACGGAGAAAAAGGTTGGTGGCTGAACACGAGGCCGCAAGCGCCCGCTCGGTCCGGAGACCCGGCCGCACTATCAGTCGGCCCTTGCCCTTCCGAGCTCTCATCATCATCTCGACGCTCTCCCGCTCAGCTGATCTCGAACACCCTGTCGAACCCCGCAATCTGGAACACCTCGCGTATGTGCGGGTTGAGGTTGACCAATCGCAGGGCCTCACCAGCATCTACCAATCGCTTCTGCGTCGCGAACAAGAGACCGAGACCGGCACTCGAGATATAAGCGAGCTCATTGAAGTCCACCTCACACGAGGACTGGACCAGGGCGAACACGCCCTTGGCACGCTCGACTTGTGCCGCGTCGAGGCGCCCTCGCATGAGAATGGTCCCGTCCTCGGCTTGGGAAATCTCGAACATGTCAGCTCTCCAGGCTCTTGGTGACCGAGACCGTCAAGGTTCGGTCATCCATCTCGTATCGAAGGTCATCGACAAGGGTCTTGACGAGATGGAGACCCAGACCTCCAGGGCGGCGTTCTTCGATGGGCGCCTCCACGTCGACGGCGCTCACGCTCTCAGGATCAAACGGCTCGGAGTCGAAATCGGTCAACTCGAGCGTCACTCGCTGGTCGCCTTTGTCGAGTCGGATCACGACCTGCTTGTCTGTGCCACCGCTGTATTTGACCATGTTGGTGAAAAGCTCTTCGACGACGAGATTCATGGCGAAAGCGTGCCTTTCAGCAATCGCTTCCTTGTCGACGAACTGCTGCAAGAAATCGAAGACTCCGTCCAGGGAGCCGAGGCTCTTTGCAAAGCTCTTCTCCGTGCTCACGATATCTCGCCAGCGGCTTCAGCGCGTGGGTCGGCACGACCCGCCGAACCGCGCATCCTTTGACAACGACCTCATGAGATTACCACCCTTGGCTGCTGCCGGCTCGACCTCGTCCCCCGCAGCACTGTCGAGGTCGAGACGGACGACTGTGCCGGTGGACACGCGCCGGCTGCAGAAGGCGCGCCCTCACGAAGAGCGGATCGATCGTGCACGTCAGGTCGCAGAAAACCGCCGCTACTCTGCAGGAGCAGGCGGGATCGTCTCTGGAAATCGCCTCGCCGCTCGAGACTGACTCTCTCCAGCGGCGGGCGTTGACTCGTTCGAGACCCGGCCGCAGTGCCGTCGAACGACAGCTGCCCTGACCGCACCCTACTCGTCCCAGCTCAGTCGGTAGCGGCACTCTGCGCCGCCTCGCGCGCGGCACGTCTCCTCGACGATCTCGACGTTCGTGGCGCCACACATCTCCAGCGCTTCCTTGTACCAGCCGATCACCGTCAGGCAGTCTGTCTCGGAGAAGGTCTCGGCTTCGTAGGTGGTGATGACACCTGACGTCGGGCCCGTCGCTTCGTAGGTGCGGTGGCCCGAGTCGTAATAGAGCCCGTAGATCCGGTCGGTAGCGGCGAGGAATCGCTGCGCATCCCGACGG
>JAOTUP010000300.1 GCA_029863825.1 Acidobacteriota bacterium
GCACATGCCCTTTCAATACGTTCTGGCGAATCTCCTGGCGGCGCATCCCGATGCACTCGGCGTCATATTCCTCGATGACGCCGGTGAGACGATCGACCTGGCGAGTGTCGAGTATCCGCCTTTCGACCTGCAGGTCCTGGGCGCATATCTGGGCATCTATCTGCGCCAGCTCGGAGAGCTGACTGAGCGCAGCGACGCGGGCTCGCCGCGATTCGTGCACATTGAGCTCGCCAATGCACATCTCTACATCACGGCGTTGCCGGATGGCTACTACCTGGCGATGGTGCAGCGATCACGGGGCATCCCCGCTGCCACGACTCGATCTCTCAATCATGCCGCCGAGGAGCTGCGCCGAGAGGTCTTCAGCTGAGCATGGGCGAAGAAGAGCTGCCGGGACTCGAGCTCGCAGCCGAGGTAGAGGAGCCTCCCGCCGGTGCCGAGCCAGGGTTCTGGAGGAAGCTCAAACGCGGGCTCTTGATGACCCATACCGAGATCCTCGACCGGGTTGGTGCGGCGATTGAGGATCGGGCGATCGTCGACGAGGAGACGCTGGAGTATCTCGAGGAGAGCCTCATAGCAGCCGACATAGGTGTCGAGACATCGATGGAGCTGGTCGAGGAGGTGCGTCGAGATTCGAGACGCTCGGAAGCAGGAGATGTCTTGCGGCTTCGGGAGCGACTGGTTGACCAAATGGCGGTGCTGTTGCTCGATGCCCCGCGTCTTCCAGTCCGTCCGCTTGGTCCGTTGGTGACGCTGCTGGTCGGCGTCAACGGAGTGGGCAAGACGACGGCGGCGGCCAAGCTCGCTCGCTGGTCACAACTGCGCGGCGAGAAGGTCATGCTGGCGGCGGCGGATACGTTTCGCGCCGCGGCGATTGAACAGTTGACACTGTGGTCGGAGCGCTTGGGTGTGGACATCGTCAAGCAACAGGCCGAATCGGACCCCGCTGCCGTGGTCCACGACGCGCTGCAGGCCGCTCGTGCGCGAAAGGTCGATCATCTCATCGTCGACACCGCGGGACGGTTGCATAACAAGCAACATCTGATGGCCGAATTGGAGAAGATCAGGCGCGTCATAGACAAGGAAGGTGCCGACAGGACGGTCCGAACCCTCCTCGTTCTGGATGCCACGACAGGCCAGAATGCGGTCGCCCAGGCCAAGGAGTTTTCCCGCGCGGTCAACGTGGACGGTGTGCTGCTGGCGAAGATCGACGGCACGGCCAAAGGTGGCGTGGTGGTGGCCATCGCACGAGAGTTGCGCATCCCCGTCGTCTTTCTCGGTGTCGGTGAGTCTGCCGAAGACCTCGTCGAGTTTCGCCCTCGCGAGTTCGCTACCGCCCTTCTTGGCTGAGCCGCGAGATGCTCCGCGGCGGTAGACTCGGGAGATGAGTCCGTCCGCCTTGCTGCGCTTCGAGATCGTACGCCCGGAGCCGGCGAGGCTGTGGATTCGCCATGCACCGCGGTCCTGGCCCGGACCCGATGGATGGTGGATCGACCTGGCGCGCGGTGCCGCTGCCGGGCCTCGGCTCAAGACCGCGACGCTGCCCTTCCCCCAACGGCTCCTGTTTCATGACGTCGTCTACCTGCCGCCGGTGGCGTCTGGTGCGGAACTCCTGCGCCAACGGGTTCTCGAGCACTGTGCCCGGCTGGGTGTGCCTGCGCTGCAGCAAGTTCTGCCCGATGCGTCGGCTGCAGCGGCCGGCGGCAGTCTTGTCGTCGACCTGACGGAGAAGCTCCTGCGGGGCGGATTGCGCGACATCTCGCTTCCACATGATGCCTGGGTGGTCTGGCCGCTGATCTCGGGGCTGACCGACGGCGCCTCGACGCGCGAGCGCGGACTTGATGTTCTCGCCGCGAAAACGATTGCCGGGGTCCTGCCGATCGCACCCGCGCTGACGCCGCGCGAGCGCCGTCAGCTGGCGGAGTTCGCACCCGCGACTGCGTACTCGCGCCTCTTCCATCCTCACAGCTCACCGCGACTCGAGGAATTCTGGCGCAGCGCAGCGCAGCGGAATCTCGCCCGCTATCCGCGCCGTCCTCCGCTGGGGGACTCCTGGCGCGCTCCCAACCGCCGTTTGGCGGAGCATTTTGCGATCCTCGCCGACTTGTGGCTGCGGTGCGGTCGCCCGGAAGGGCGTGGCCAGCTCTTCTTTCGCACCGCAAGGCGGCTCGACGAGGAGCCCCTGGATGTGGCGGAGCTCTCTCGGCGAGGCGGCCTGCAAAGCGTGGAGTGGCTGGACGACGAGTGTCGCGAGGAGACGCGGCGACTGGCCGACGGAGAGCCGTCAGTTCTTCTGGCGGAGATGGAGGCGCTGACCGATTGTGGAGGGGGGAGTTGAAGCTCTCGGTCCGTCTCGCGAGCCTCGGTCGGACTCCATGGCCTCGCGGTTTGACGAGTCCGAACTCGTCACCGGGACGACGAGTGGCGGCAGCTGGGCCGCCGATGCTATCTGTCTTGCCGCGGACAAGTTCATGGCACTGTAAAGCGTTGCCGTCTGCTGGGACTCGAGTCCTCGGGCGGTGGTTTCAAAGGAACGGAGTTGCGCGTGACAGGTGAGATGATCGATCTCAGGTCGGACACGGTCACCAGGCCGGATGCCGAGATGCGTCGCGCCATGGCGGATGCTGAAGTGGGGGACGACGTTCTCGGAGAAGATCCGACGGTACGCGAGCTGGAAGAGGTGTCGGCCGCCGCCGTCGGCATGGAGGCCGCCCTCTTTGTTCCCTCGGGAACGATGGGAAACGAGATTGCCTTGCATTTGCTCGCCCGACCGGGAAGCGAGGTGATCTGTGAGGCTACGAGTCACGTCTTCAATTACGAGATGGCGGGTATGGCAGCACTGTCGGGGTTGCTGGCGCGACCGATACCAGCCGAGAGGGGCCTGCTGACGGCCGAACTCGTGGAGGAGGCGGTTGCTCCGAGCGTCAGCTACCGCGCGCCCAGCGGGCTTCTCAGTTTGGAAAACAGCGCCAACATGGCGGGTGGCACCGTCTGTACTCCCGCCCGGCAGGCTGGTATCGTGGCCGCCGCCCGCGAGCACGGGCTTCCCGTTCACCTCGATGGTGCGAGGATATTCAACGCTGCGGTCGCCCTGGGGCTCGAGCCCGCAGATCTCTCGGTGGCTGTGGACTCGGTCATGTTCTGCTTGTCGAAGGGGCTTGGCGCCCCGGTAGGCTCGATGCTCTGTGGCTCGCGGCCCTTCATCAGCGAGGCACGACGAGTGCGCAAGATGTTCGGCGGTGGGATGCGCCAGGTCGGTGTCCTGGCCGCAGCCGGATTGGTGGCGCTGCGTCGCGGCCCCGCCCGTCTTGCCGAAGATCATGCGAATGCGGTGCAGCTCGCCGAAGCGCTCGCGAGACTGCCGGGCATGCGTATCCTGTCGCTTCCGGTCGAGACCAACATCGTGGTTGTGGAGCTGTCAGGGTCTGACTCGGCATCCGAGTCTCATCGACAGCCGGCCGAGGATTTCGTCGAGCGCCTCGCCGGCATCGGCATCCTCGCTATCGCCACCGGAGCACGGCGAGTCAGGTTCGTCACCCATCGGGATGTCGGTACCCGCGCCCTCATGGTGGCGCTCGACCGTCTCGAGGGCCTGGCGAGGGCGTGAAGACGACGCCTGGGAGCTCTGTGCTCTCCAGTCCGATCTCCTCACCAGCGTTGGTCGCGAGGGGCTTTGCGGTCTCGTAGCAGAAGGCCGGGCTAGGGCAATCGCGCCACGAGGTCGACTTCCACCAGCGCTCCTTTGGGCAGGGCCGAGACCTC
>JAOTUP010000299.1 GCA_029863825.1 Acidobacteriota bacterium
GGTCGGAAGATGCGGTCGTGAACACGAGTGGCGTAGCGGTCGGTCATGCCGGCGACGACGTCGATGACTTGCGTCACGAGCGGCTCGTCCGGTTGACGGTAGCTCGTCGGCATGGCCTCCGGGTATTCGAGGTAGTAGTCGACGAGATCGCGCAGGATGCGCACCGCCTGCTCCGCCTGGCGCTTCGCCTCCGGTCGCAAATACACGGCCTCGAACATGAATTCGCGGTAGCGCTGCATAGCAGCCAGAGATTCAGGCTCCATGGCCACGTCTCCAGTGGCCATGGACTCCCGGATGACCGCGTGGATCATGCCGTGCACCCATTCCCGACCCGGTGTGCCGAAGATCTCGAGTGCTTCGGTCGGCAGATCCGACGCCGTGAGGATGCCCGCTCTCATGGCGTCATCAGTGTCGTGCACGAGATAGGCAATGCGGTCGGCAAAGCGCAAGAGCATTCCTTCGACAGTCGCTGGCGGCGGGTCGATCTTCCAGCTGTGAGCCCTGATGCCGTCGAGCACCTCCCACGTGAGATTGAGCGGCTCGAGGACCGAGAGCACGCGTACGCTTTGCTCGGCGTGCAGCCAGTCGCCTTCGACGTACGGGCTCAGCGCGTCCTCGCCGGTGTGGCCGAATGGCGGGTGGCCGACCTCGTGTCCCAGGCTCATGGCCTCGACGAGCGGTTCGTTGAGTCCCAGTGCCGAAGCCAGCGAACGGGCGATCTGCGTCACCTGCAGCGTGTGCGTCAGGCGGGTAACGACATGATCGCCTTCGGGATTGATGAAGACCTGCGTCTTGTGCTTGAGTCGGCGGAAGGCCTTCGAGTGGAGGATCCGGTCGCGGTCACGTTCGAAACAGGTGCGGAACGGATCCGGGTCCTCGGCCCGTGCCCGCCCGCGACTGTCGACCGACCGGCACGCGGCGGGAGAGAGAAGGTCACGCTCACGCTGTTCACGGGCAGGACGATCGATTCGGCAAAACGAACTCACGAGAGGGTTCCCGGGCAGGTGAGCGCGGATCATACCGCGTTGACGGCCCGCGATGAGTCGCGCCGCTGACTCTATCCGAGGGCTCGTTGCACAATGGCGAGGATGTCTGTCTCGCGCCTGATGGCCTCCCGCTGCATGGCTTCGCCCTTTTGCAGGCGCTCGGCGGTCCAGGGCCGGTCTCGGCACTCGCCGGCATTGGTGCGCACATTGAGAAAGGCGGCGAGGACCGCCGTGCGGGCGCACAACGCGCCGACGCCGGCGTCGGAGACCGAGCTCGGACTGCCGATCTCCGCCATCGCCTGGATGACGGTCATCGATTCGAGCGCCAGCTCCATGATCCTGTACGGTACGTCGATCGCGCCCTTGATGGCTGTCTCGACGGAGTCGGCACGCGCCGTTCTCTCGTCGTCGGTTCGCTGCGGCAACCTGTACGCGGCGAGCACGGCGTTGAAAGCACGCGTGTCTTCGTCGATCTGAGCGGTGAGCGCAGTGTGGAGACCTTTGCCGCGCTCCGCCCAATCCGAAAACTCCTGCCAGCGCTCGTCCCAGCCTCGTTTGTGCGCCGATAGGTTCGCCACCATCGTGCCGAGCGCCGCACCGAGCGCGCCCACCGTTGCCGCCACCGAGCCGCCGCCGGGTGCCGGTGACTCGGAAGCCGTTTCCTCGACAAAGGAGGCGACGGGCATGATGGCGAGTAGCTCGTCGGCATCTCCTGCAATGGCATACTCGATGACCTTTTCTCGCGAATCGAAGGGTGAGAGCTCATCTAGACCGAGCGAGCGCACGGCGATCTTGATGAGCTCCGAGTCCGAGACGCCGAGCGAACGTTGCTGTTTGGCCAAGAAATAGCGCCCCGCCTCGAGCAGGGAAGAGAGTGGCACCAGGCCGACGAGCTCGGAGCCGGTGACCCGCAGACCGCGAGCTCGCGCTTTGCGGCGCGTCTCATCGAAGGCGACGTGAAGTGGTGTGACGTCGAGATTCGTCAGGTTCATCGAGATCTGGGCGATGCCGTACTCCTCGATGTACCAGCCGATCGCCTTGACCGCCTCGAGGCTGCCGGGGATCATCACCGGCACACCGTCGCCGTCGCGGACGATCTCGCCGGTCAGTGGATCGCCGGAGCGCTTGGCCCTGCCGCGCTCCCGGACGTCGAAGGCGACGGCATTGGCGCGCCGGGTGGAGGTCGTGTTGAGGTTGACGTTGTAGGCGACGAGAAAGCCACGCGCACCCACGGCGGTGGCGCCGGCGGATGCATTGAAGAGAGTGGGCCCAAAATCCGGCCGCCAGGCCGGGTCCGCGAGCTTGTCCCGTAGTCCCTCGTACTCGCCGGCCCGCACGGCCGCGAGATCTCGGCGCTCCTCCTGGAGAGCCGCCTGCTCATAGCAGTAGACCGGGATGCCGAGCTCGTCGCCGATACGCTTCCCGAGTCGCCGCGCCAGGTGGACTGCCTCTTCCATCGAAACGCCCGACACGGGTACCAATGGGCAGACGTCGGTGGCGCCGAAGCGGGGATGCTCCCCCGTGTGGCGGCGCATGTCGATCAGCTCGGCGGCCCTGCGGACTGCCTGGAAGGCCGCCTCCGCCGCTTCTTCGGGCGGACCGACGAAAGTGACGACTGTCCTGTTGGTGCTGTGTCCGGGGTCGACATCGAGCACCGTGACCCCGGACACGGCTTCGATCGCTTCCCTGATCCTGTCGATGACGGAGAGATCCCTGCCTTCGCTGAAGTTGGGCACGCACTCGATCAATCGTTTCGTCATGACTCTGAGGATATCCGTCCAGAGTCGCCGCATAAAGGGCAGGGAGTGAAGGGGTAGACTCCCGACATGGACGACGAACGAGCGGTTGTGGGAGAACGACTTGCCAGGCAGGTCGAGTTCATTGTCGAGATCGACCGCCTCAAGACTGTGTTGCGCCGCACACTGCTGACCGATCGTTCTCGGAACGAGAACTCGGCTGAGCACTCATGGCACCTGGCCGTCATGGCACTGCTCCTGCACGAGTACGCCGAAGAGCCGGTGAATCTGAGGCGAGTGCTGAAGATTGTCTTGGTCCACGATCTGGTGGAGATCGACGCCGGTGATACGTTTTGCTACGACGAGGACGCCAATCGCGGCCGGGAGGAGCGCGAGCGCCTTGCAGCTCGACGCTTGTTCAGCGTCCTTCCGGCTGACCAGGCGGCGGAGATGCACGGTCTGTGGGAGGAATTCGAGGCGCGGGAGACGGCGGACGCGAGGTTTGCCGCTGCCCTCGACCGCATGCAACCGTTGCTGTCGAATCTGGCGACCGGTGGGCACAGCTGGCGAAAGCATGGCGTCGCCTTGGAGCAGGTGCTTGCTCGTACAGCGCCAATCGGCGACGCCTCAGCCGACCTATGGGAGTACATGCGGGAACGGCTCGCCGAAGCCGTCGACAACGGGATCCTGGATCCCTAGCGCAGCTCGGCGACTCGCTGACACTGCGACCGGAGGCGCTGATCACCTAGAGGATTCCTGTAACAAAGTTCATAGGGCGGGAAAGGCCCCGGGAGTAGCCTCGGGTGCGATGTCGAGCAATCCGACTCACGGAGGTGAGAGTCTGGAGCTGCGCCGTAGACTGGCGGCAGTGGAAGAGCGATTGTCGCGTCCCGCCAATACCGCTGGAGCGATCGGGCTCCCTGTCGATGGCTCGGATGTGCTCGACAACATCTTCTTCCGCCAGCTATTCGAGAACTCCCCAGACGCCATTGTGCTGCTGGATACTGAAGACCGGATCTTCGATGCCAACAGTGCATTTG
>JAOTUP010000302.1 GCA_029863825.1 Acidobacteriota bacterium
CTCGAGGACACTGCGCCAAGTACTGCTGCGTCGCAGCGGCGCCCCGGCTGTGCTTCCGATGCGGTCGCTGCTCAGCCATGTGGCCACTTCCGCCTGCCGCCCCGCCGCCTCGTGTCGACGTTCCTGCCGAGAAAGACAACGTAGCGCGAACCTTTGCGACGATACCCGCGAACCGACTGGGTTCGCACGTCGTATCCGCATCTCCGCATCAGCTTGGCGAACGAGGGATCTGATTGTGCGGACCACACCGCCAGGACGCCGCCGTCGGTGAGGCACCGTTTGAGCCGCAGGAGTCCGTCTCGTTCGTAGAGACCGAGGTTGGACCGGAAGCAGACCGCAGAGGGACCGTCGTCGACATCCAGGAGGATCGCCTCGTACCTCCCGGCCGGAGCCTCGGAGAGCACAGCCGCCACATCCTGGATCCGCAGCCGCACGCGCGGGTCGGCGAGTGCTCTCGCGGACTCCGGAATGAGCCTCCGGTTCCACTCGATGACCGCCGGCAACAGCTCCGCGACGGTGACCTCGGCCCGCGGCGGGAGCATGGCGAGCGCGGAGCGCAACGTATACCCGAGACCGAGGCCTCCGATCAAGACCCGCGGGTAGCCGGTAGCTGGCATTTCCGCGAGCGACAGCTCGGCGAGAGCCGCTTCGCTTCCATGGCAGCGAGACGACATCAGCTCCTCGCCGTCGAGATGAATGAAGAGGTCATCACCCCGGCGATGAAGGGCCAAAAGAGTGCCGTCCGAAATGCGAGCGGTGGCAACCGTCTCGAAAGGCTTCATGCTCCCGATCCGCCGAGCGTCAGCTCAGCCGGCACGAGGTAGGTGGCGACGCATGATTCTCGGATCCGCCGTTGTCGCCCACTCATGACCACCAGATTCTAATGAAACGGACTATGTTGCCATCGCTTCTCAGTGAGGACGACGCCCGTCAGCCCTCGGAGATCTGCCGATCTTCCCTGCGCCGTATACACGATGGACGCCTCGCCGGCGCCACCGCGGCTATGATGTGGGTGCAATTCACTCAACGAGACAGACGCAAACAATGAGAATAGCTGCCGTCGGGACGGCGTTCCCACCCCACCGATATGATCAGGAAGAGCTGCTGGCAGCCCTCAAGAAAGCGTGGGGCGACAAGCTCTTCAACCTCGAGCGTCTCGACCGCTTCCATCATAACGTCGCTGTCGGTGGCCGAAACCTGGCCCTGCCACTCGAGCGATACGCCGAGCTGACGACCTGGGGAGCCGCCAACGATGCCTGGATCGAGGTCGCGCAGGACGTCGGAGCGGCTGCCGTCGAAGATGCGCTGAATCGCGCTGGACTTTCCTCCGACGACGTCGACGCGCTCATCTTCGTCACCGTGACCGGTGTCGCAACCCCGTCGATCGATGCCCGGCTGATGAACCGGCTGAAGCTCCCGTCGCATGTCAAGCGGCTGCCGATCTTCGGACTCGGGTGTGTGGCGGGCGCCGCCGGCGTGGCGCGGGCCGCCGACTACGTGCGGGCCTTCCCGCAACACACCGCCGTCTTACTGTCCGTCGAGCTCTGCTCACTGACGCTGCAGCTTCAGGACTTCTCCGTCCCGAATCTCATCTCGTCCGGCCTCTTCGGCGACGGTGCGGCAGCGGTCGTCGTCGTAGGCGAAAAGCGCGAAGCCGCAGGACCGATGATCCGAGCGACGCGTTCCATCTTCTATCCGGACTCCGAAGGCGTGATGGGATGGGACGTCTCGGAGAAAGGCTTCCAGGTCGTCCTGTCTCCGGACGTGCCGGATGTCGTTCGCCGTTTTCTGGGCCGCGATGTGGACGAGTTCCTGTCCTCCCACGGACTAGCTCGCGACGACGTCTCGTCCTGGGTCGCGCACCCCGGCGGGCCCAAGGTGCTGACCGCGATCGAAGAAACGCTCAACCTCCCGCCTGACGCACTGGCGGTCACCTGGAAAAGCCTGCGCGAGGTCGGAAACCTCTCATCCACTTCCGTCCTCCTGGCGCTCGAGGAAACGATGACCAACCACCGGCCCCCACCGGGGAGCCTGGGCCTGCTCTTTGCTCTGGGACCCGGCTTCTGCTCCGAGCTGGTGCTTCTCGAATGGTAGGAGAGGTGCGCATCTCCTTTGCCGTTTACGTTGGCCTGCTCATCCTGGTGGCGTTTCAGCGCCTGGCGGAGCTCCGCCTGTCGCGCCGCCACTGTCGCGCCGCGACGGCCGCCGGCGCGATCGAGTACGGAGCCCGGCACTACCCATGGATGGTGCTGCTGCACTCCTCGTTTCTACTTGCCTGCGGCCTCGAAGTCTGGATCCTCGAGCGGCCCTTCGTGCCGCAACTGGCTGTCGTCATGGCAGTTGTCTTGCTCATCGCCACCGGACTTCGCTATTGGGCGATCCGCGCACTCGGGAGCCGCTGGACGACCCGTGTCTTCGCGTGGCCGGACCGACCACTGGTTCGCAGCGGTCCCTATCGCTACCTTCGACATCCGAATTATGTCGCTGTTGCGCTCGAGATCCTGGCGCTTCCCTTACTGCATTCCGCCTGGATAGCTGCCATCGTGTTCGGCGTCCTGAACATCATCCTCCTCTCGATTCGTATCACTGCCGAGGAAGAAGCGCTCTCGCGAGCCCCTTCTGCGGTCTCGACCGGGGAGGGACGCCTGTCGCCATGAGCCGGTTGCCCGATGCCGATATCCTCGACACGATCGCCGAGCTGGCTCGCCGCAGGTTTGGCTGGCGCGGCCGGCTCGAGCCGACAACCCACCTGGTCGAAGATCTCGGCCTCGACTCTCTCAAGTCGCTGGAGCTCGCGATCGAGATCGAGAACCACTTTCATATTCGCCTCGACGAAGCCTCTGAAGCCGCCATCGAAACCGCCGGGGACTTGGTGGCTACGATTCGCAGCGAAGTCTCGAAGACTCGAGGAAGACAGACATGATGGATTCAGTGCCAACTGATCGCCGTTCGAGAGATCCAAGCGCCGCCGTGCCCTCATCCGTGCCGACGCTGACGGCGGCCCTGCGCCGTGCGGCCGGCGGTGAGCAACGAGGCGTTTCGGTACTCGACAGGACAGAAGCGGCGAGCCGCCGAACGTGGGCCGAAATTCATGCCAATTCACGGGTCGTGGCGTCGGGCTTGCACCGCCTCGGAATCGAGTCCGGCAGCAGGGTCGCTCTCATCTATCCGACAGGATTCGAGTTCATCGAGGCCTTCTTCGGCTGCCTGCTCGCCGGCGCCGTACCGGTTCCGATGTACCCCCCCGTACGACTCGGTCGGCTCTCCGAATACCACCGCCGCACTGCCGCCATGTTCGATGCCGTGTCTGGCTCGCTGATGCTCTGCGACTCGCGGATCCGTCGCCTCCTCGGTGAGACGGTGGTGCAGGTGCGGCCGCCGCTTGGCTGCCGAACGTTGGCTGAATTGCCAGCCGGCTCCCAGAGCGCGACAGCGACGGACGAGCATGACTTGTGTCTCATTCAGTTCTCCTCGGGCACGACTGTCGACCCGAAGCCCGTGGCCCTCACACACCGGGCCGTCATGTCTCAAATCACCGCACTGAACGGGTTTTGGCCGGACTCGCAAGCGGTGCGTCACAGCGGCGTCTCCTGGCTTCCTCTCTACCACGACATGGGCTTGATCGGTTGCCTGTGCGCAGCGGTGGAGCGACCCGGAGATCTGATGCTGATCCCACCCGAGCTCTTTATCGCCCAGCCCGCAGTGTGGCTGCGAACACTGTCTCGAACGCGCGCGACCATCTCCCCGTCTCCCAACTT
>JAOTUP010000301.1 GCA_029863825.1 Acidobacteriota bacterium
CTTTCTGCCAAGGCGGTTCGAGAAGCACGCGAGCGTGGCCACGATGTCCTCATCGTGGACACCGCCGGTCGGCTCCATATCGATGAGGAGCTGATGCAGGAGCTTGGCGTGCTGGTGGACAGCCTCGAGCCCGCGGAAGTGCTCTTCGTCGCTGATGCCATGACCGGTCAAGACGCGGTGCGCAGCGCCCAGGAGTTTGCCCGGCGTCTGCCCCTGACGGGGGCCATACTCACCAAGCTAGATGGAGATACTCGGGGTGGAGCTGCCCTGTCAATTCGCAGCGTTGCCGGAGTGCCTATACGATTCGTCGGTGTCGGTGAAAAGTCGGAACACCTCGAGGTGTTTCACCCCGATCGCTTGGCCTCGCGAATCCTCGGCATGGGGGACGTCCTCTCGCTGATCGAAAAAGCCGAACAGGGTCTGGACGCGGCGGAAAGCCAGCGACTGGCGGAACGGATCGCGCGACGGGAGTTCACTCTGGAGGATCTTCGGGATCAGCTGCGGCAAATGCGGCGCATGGGACCGTTGTCGCAAATCCTCGAGGCGCTGCCACGGGGTGGCCCTCTTCGGGGTCTCGATCCGTCGATGATCGATGAGGGGCGGCTGTCTCGCGTGGAGGCGATCATCGACTCCATGACGCCGCAGGAGCGCCGGCGACCGGCGGTTCTCAATGCACGTCGAAAGCGTCGGGTCGCTGCTGGCTCGGGTACCAGAGTGCAAGACATTAACCAACTTCTCAAGCAGTATCGAATGATGCAGAAGATGATGAAGAACGTGAAAGGCGGCTGGTTGCAGAAGGCCCTGGGGGGGAAATGATCGCGGGTGGCTTCGAGGCTCGTCAGCTGCTACAATCCCAAGTTCGCTGCTCGAGTAAGTGACCGAGAGCGGGACTCACAGGACAGGGTTGAGGGAATCCAGAATGGTGAAGATACGTTTGCGTCGAATGGGTACGAGGAATCGACCTTTCTACAGGGTTGTCGTGTCTGAGTCGAAGAAAGTGCCTACGAGCTCGGCGATCGAGGAGGTGGGCTTCTACGACCCGACACAGGGAGTTGCCGCCGGCAAGCTGGACGTAGAGCGCGTTCGGTACTGGCTTGACAACGGTGCGCTGATGTCGCCGACGGTCAAGAGACTCTATCGCCATCACGCCAAGTCGGTAGCGTAGAGGTGTCGGTGCGAGACCTTCTCTTCGACGTTGTTTCGCTGCTCGTCGACGAGCCAAACAAGGTCGAAATCAGTGAACGAGATGAAGGCGGCCAATCGACTTTCGAAGTGCGCGTTGCCGATGATGACCTGGGGAAGGTCATCGGACGCCAGGGAAGGACTGCTCGCGCACTGCGGCGGTTTCTTGATGTTCGCGGCCAGGGCCACGATGGGCCGGGCCTCAAGATCCTGGACTAGCGAATCCCCGACATCAAACACCAGGGCTCAAGCCGCGTCGCGACGAGGTGAAATCAGCCGAGGGAGTAAGTCCTGATGGCTGGTCGAGGCGCTGGCTCCGGCGTCATGGTGGGCCGGGTAGATCGTGCTCATGGCCTGGAGGGAGAGGTAGTAGTGACGGTCGTAAGCGATACGGTCGGGCGCTTCGCGTGCGGCGCGAAGCTCGATCTGGTGTCAGCGATCGGAGAGCGTCGAGCCGTGGAGATTACTTCGATAAGACCTCATCAGGGTCGCTTGCTGGTCCGCTTTCGCGGCGTTGACGACCGTGACGCCGCGAACGCACTGCGGGGTGCCGTTGTTGAAGTGGATGCGGGACTGGTGCCGTTGGCTCCCCAAGGCTCGTATTACTACTTCGATCTCATCGGCTGCTCATGCCACGACGACAATCTCGGGTCGATCGGGCGAGTAACGGAGGTGGTGGAAGACGGTGGTGGACTGCTGTTGGCGGTGAAGCAGGCGGAGCGAACGATTCTCGTGCCTTTCGTCAATGCGTACATGAAGCGGATCGACCCGGTCGCCAAGCTGATCGAGTTCGATCTTCCTGCGGGCCTGCTGGAGTCATGCGCGTCACGATCGTAACGATTTTCCCCGAGCTCTTTGCTCCGCTTCTCTCCACGAGCCTGTTGGGGAGAGCGGTCGAGAAAGGCTTTCTCGAGGTGCATGTCGTCGACCTGAGGCAGTTCGCGGAGCCTCCGCACCACGTCGTCGACGATGAGCCGTATGGTGGTGGCGCCGGGATGGTCATGCAAGCTCCGCCGTGGATCCGCGCTGTTAGGGAATTGTCCGGACCGGACACGTGGAAGATCCTGCTGTCGCCTCAGGGACAGACGTTGAGTGAAGCCAAGGTCCGGGAGTTGTCTACGCGGCCAGACTGTCTATTCCTCTGTGCCCGCTACGAGGGCGTGGACGAGCGAGTGCGCCGGACGGTGGTCGACGAAGAAATCTCCATAGGCGACTATGTCGTGGCAGGAGGCGAAGTGCCGGCAATGGTTCTTCTGGAGGCAGTTTCACGTCAGCTTCCGGGAGTCGTCGGGCGCTCGAGCTCGGTTGAAAACGACAGCTTTCGATCCGGGATCCTAGATTTTCCCCACTACACGCGCCCGCGAGACGTAGAGGGCATGGCCGTGCCGGATGTCCTTTTGTCCGGGAACCATGCTGCGATAGAGCACTGGCGGCAGCGCGAAGCGCTGCGCAGCACGCTCCGCAAAAGGCCAGATCTTTTGGCCCAAACGGATCTCACAGCGGCTCAAGAGGCGCTGCTGAGGGAGATTCAGGTAGAGGACGAGCCGCATGCTAAAGTTAAGAGTTGAAAACGTTTAAGAAGGTTTGATGGGAGAAATTGAGATGAACAAGCTCATGGAGATCGAAAGCGCATATCTCCGTTCGGATGTTCCCGAGTTTCGCTCCGGCGATACGGTGAAGGTCTACGTGAAAGTCTCAGAAGGTGGTAAAGAGCGGGTCCAGGTGTTCCAGGGTGTAGTTATCGCGCGGCGCGGCAGTGGGACTCGCGAGACATTCACCGTGCGGAAGATGTCGAGTGGCATCGGCGTCGAGCGGGTCTTCCCACTCCACGGCCCGGTCATCGACAAGGTCGAGATTGTTCGCCGAGGTCGAGTTCGCCGTGCCAAGCTGTATTATCTGCGCAACTTGCGTGGCAAGGCGGCGCGGATCGAGGAGCGGCGCGAGGACCGGCTGAAGAGCAAGTCGAACCAGTAGGAGCGGCAAACTGGGAGACCCGGATCGAAGGAGCGCGGATTGACTTTGGCTCACCTGGGTGCCGAAGCCTATCGTTTGCAGCTGATGAGGCGGCTGGAGAGCGATCTCAGGGCTGCCGGTTTCGAGCGTGTGGCCGGGGTGGACGAGGCAGGTAGGGGGTCACTCGCCGGCCCTGTCGTGGCGGCGGCGGTCATCCCTGACGCGCAGCGTCTGGTCCCTGGAGTCGACGACAGCAAGAAGCTGTCACCCGCTTCCAGGGAGCGTTTGGCCGACCTGGTTCGCGAGGCGGCTGTGGCGTGGAGCGTTGTCGCCATGCCGGCATCTCTGATCGACCGGATCAATATCCTGCAGGCGACCCGCCAGGCGATGCTGCAGGCGCTGAGTGACCTGCGCCCCGCACCCGACGTGGCGATTGTCGATGCGGTCACTCTTGACCGACTGCCGTTCGTCAGTCTGCCGATCGTTCGCGGTGACGTTCTGAGCTATGCCGTAGCCTGTGCGTCGATACTCGCCAAGGTCGAGCGAGATCGCATGATGTGCGATCTCCACGAAAGCTTCCCGCGATACGGATTCGACTCCAATAAGGGGTATGCGGCGCGTCA
>JAOTUP010000303.1 GCA_029863825.1 Acidobacteriota bacterium
GTTGAAGTTCCGGGGAGAGGCCGTAATGAGTAAGCGAAAGACCCTGGCCACGTTGAAACCGCTCTTCTTCACTCGGGTATCGTGAGCTCTGTCGTTGGCCAGGACCGCGGCGGCGGCTCTTTGTGCGTTGATTTCGGTAGGTCGGAAGAAGTACCTACGTTATCTCCGACATCAGTTCCAAATACCGATCGTACGGCAGTGCTTCCCAGCTCTCCGCCGTGAGCGCACCGGCTGCCCGCGAGATCATCGAGACCTTGTGCGCCGTCTCCACGTCCGACGCCTCGTAGATGTCCATGAAGTCGTAGGGGCCGAGCAGCGCAAAGTGGGCAATCCACTTGACTTCGGGGCACGCCTTGTTCACCCGCTCGAGCCACTCTCGTCCGGACTCGGCGCGGGCAGTGGCATCCTTCAGTTCGCCGGGCTTGAGGCGCGTCATGAGTACATATGTCGGCACAATGATTCTCCCTTCGGATCTGTGTGCCGCCAGTGTAACCGATGAGCCCCTCGGTCATTCGAGAGGCAGGAGCTCGACCTTGCGAAACTCGAACGGGTGGCTCTCGGCCTGGAGCGAGATCGTCCCGCTCGTGAGGGGAGTCCCGTCATCGAGCTGCGGCTTCTCGTACTCGAGGACCTTCTCGCCATTGACGTAGTGGCGAATGGCTTCACCGCCTCTGACCTCCGCCTCGACCGTCACCCACTCGTCGAAGTCGAAGGTCGGGGACGACGACTCCGTGCAGTGGCGCGTCACGAGCTCCCCGTCGATGACAACGTGGGTTCCCGGCGTGCACACGTTCGCCGTCGGCCGCGGCCCGGAGCTGTCGCCACCGAGGAGCTGCACTTCGATCGAGACGGGAAAGTCCTGGTCCTTCCCCATGCTCTCGGGCGTCTGCCCGTGCACCATGATGCCGCTGTTCCTGTAGCCCCACTCCGGCGCATCCGGACACTGCTCGCCGACGACCCGGTACTCGATACGAATCCGGTAGTGGGAGAAGGTCTCGTCGTAAAAGAGATGCCCGAACCGACCGCCGAAAGTCTCGTATCCTTCACAGGTGCTCTTGAGAAGACCATCCTCGACGCGAAAGGTGTCAGCGTAGTTCTCTCCCGCATCGTAGCCGGTGATCTTCACCGTCCAGCCATCGAGATCTCGCCCGTTGAAGAGTTGAATCCATTCCTCGCCGTCCCGACCGCGAGCGCCGGTCGCAAAAGTCAGGGCGATCGCTGCAAGAACGAATGTGCGTGTCGCTTTCATGGTGTCCCACTGCGAAAGCGCCCATGTCGCGCCTTGGTGCAGCTCGATCGTACGCGAGTGAACGGTTGCGGTAAAGGAGACAGTAGCGCGAATGCGGCGCCTCGGCGCCGAGGGGAGAGAAGGTGAGGTTGCTTGGCCTCAATGGCGTCGACCTGGAGAGGAGAAAACCATGGCGGGACGCATCGTCGTTGCGTGTTACGATGCTGCCTTCAGTCAGTTGAAGTGACGCGGCTCGTCACGGGAGAGTCCCGATGACTCGAAGGCAGATTCTCAAGCAGATCGCTGTGCTCCTGGGCGGCGCGATCTCCCCTCCGGTCGTCTCTGCGGCGCTGAGCGGCAGCCGACCGGTGGCCGGCGCTGAAGCGTGGCAGCCGCGCACGCTCTCGGCCGATCAAAATCGCCTGGTCACCGCCCTGGCGGAGCTCATTTTGCCCGCTACCGACACACCTGGGGCAATGGCGGCGGGAGTCAATGAGTTCATCGATCTGCTGCTCACCGACTGGCTCAGCGACGGCGAGTGCCAGCGTTTTCTCGCCGGCCTGGCAGACCTCGATGCAAGCAGCCGCGCACAGTTCGACCGTGCCTTCCTCGAGCTCACGGCAGCGGAGCAGATGTCGCTTCTGGAGCCGCTCGACGTCGAGTCCGTCGACGCACGAGTGGCCGCCGCCAGATCGGGGTTGCAGGACGTCGCGCTGCCATTCTTCGGCATGATGAAAGAGATGACGATTGTGGGCTACTACACCTCCGAGGTCGGCATCGAACACGAGCTCGAATACGACCCCTACCCTGGCGCCTACGCCGGCTGCGTGCCCTTCGAAGACGCCGGGAGGACCCGAGCCTGAGGTTCGTGAGCATCTGAGAATCCACACGGAGGCCGAACTCGCATGAAAGCCGACACGCAGACCTACGATGCCATCGTCGTCGGCTCCGGTATCACCGGGGGCTGGGCGGCCAAGGAGCTCACCGAGGGCGGCCTCAAGACGCTGCTTCTCGAGCGCGGCCGTCCGGTCGAACACGGGTTCGACTATGTCGGCGAGCACGTTGCGCCGTGGGAGCTGCCCTTCCGCGGGCAAGGCGATCGGCGTCTGTACGAGAAGCAATATCCCGTCCAGAGCCAGTGCTATGCCTTCGGTGAGGACACGCGTCACTTCTTCGTCAACGACAGCGAGAACCCGTACGCGAACGATGAGGACAAGCCGTACTCGTGGATTCGTGGCTACCAACTGGGCGGCCGCTCGATCATGTGGGCGCGCCACAGTTATCGTTGGAGCGACCTCGACTTCGAGGCCAATGCACGCGATGGCTTCGGCGTCGACTGGCCGATTCGCTACGCGGACCTGGCGCCGTGGTACGACCACGTCGAGTCCTTTGCTGGTATCAGTGGCCAGGCCGAGGGCATTCCGCAGCTCCCGGACGGGAAGTTTCTGCCGCCGATGGAGATGAACTGCGTCGAGCGGGCGGCGCGAGAGAAGATCGTCAGCGCTTTTCCGGACCGCTTGATGACCATCGGGCGCGTCGCCGTCCTCACCAAGCCGCTGGGCGGGCGTGAGGCGTGCCATTACTGTGGACCCTGCCATCGCGGATGCTCGACCGGATCGTACTTTTGCAGTCTGAGCTCGACCTTGCCGGCGGCTCAGGCGACGGGAAACCTGACCGTTCGCACGCACAGCATCGTTCATGGCGTCGTCTTCGATGAAGAGACCGACCGCGCGACGGGCGTCCGGATCGTCGACGCGGTGAGCAAGAAGCCACTGGAGTTTCGCGCCAAGCTCGTTTTTCTCTGCGCCTCGACCCTCGGCTCGACCCACATCCTGCTGAACTCGAAAACCGCCAGGTTTCCGACCGGCCTTGGCAACTCGAGCGGCGCCTTGGGTCACTATCTGATGGATCACACCTATGCTGCCGGCGCTACGGCCGAGATGCCCGGATTCGAGGACCGCTATTACAGCGGCTACCGCCCCAATGGGGTGTATCTGCCGCGCTTTCGCAACGTGCGCGGGCAGGAGCAGGAGTTCCTGCGCGGCTACGGCTTCCAGGGCGGTGCCTCGCGCGAAGGGTGGGATCGCGGCCTGTGGGCGCCGGGTCTGGGTGCCGAGCTCAAGCAGCGTTTGCGCAAGCCCGGCGCCTGGCGAATGAGCTTCGGCGGTTTCGGCGAGTGCCTGCCGCGATACGAGAACTACGTCGACCTGGATCCGGAGCGGGTCGACGACTGGGGAATCCCGTTGCTGCGAATCCATCACGTGTGGAGCGACAACGAGGACGCCATCCGCGACGACATCAGGCAGACCGCGACAGAGTTGCTGGAGGCCGCGGGCGGCCGCGACATCAGGGCCTACGACCGCAAGTCCCCGCCCGGCCTGTGTATCCACGAAATGGGTACGGCGCGTATGGGTCGAGACCCGAAGACCTCGGTGCTCAACGCCTGGTGTCAATCGCATGACGTGCCAAATCTCTTCGTTACCGACGGTGCCGCCATGGCATCTTCGGCATGCCAGAATCCG
>JAOTUP010000012.1 GCA_029863825.1 Acidobacteriota bacterium
TTCCGATGAGGAATTCGGGCTGGCAACTCCCGAATACGCCATCGAGCTCGACCTCGAAGGGAGGTCGGCTCCGTTCACTCTCACTGTCGGATCGACTACTGGGTCGAGTACGCGCCGGTACTATGCCGTCGAGGATTCCAGATTCACCGTTGACTCCGATCTTCCGAATCTGCTCGATCGGCCGGCTGTGGAATGGCAGTCGAGACGGTGGGCGCGTTTGGAGAGCTTCCAGACTGACGCTGCCGAGATAGCTCTGGGGGACTTGGAGGGGAGACTCGAAAGGAGCGATGGTGAGTGGAGGTGGAATAACGAGCCGGTATCGTACTCGGCGGCGGCTGATTTTCTGGATACGGTCACCGATGTCACCGGTGTACGAATCGTCCCCCGGTCGGACGTCGACGTTGAGATCGACAGGCGGCCGATACTCACCCTGGCGCTCTCTGCGGCGGAGCGGGTCGAGAATCTCACCATCTGGTCCAACGAGGGTGGCGCGCTTCTGGCCGGTCGCGAGGGACGCGACTATGTGCTGGAGATCGAGCGGGAGCAGCTCGAGCTCATGCGAGCGGCAGTGATGGTTCTGCAAGACAGCTCGGGTGATGAGGGCGCGAGCGAAGAATCTCTTCCCTTGGAGTAGTCGCTCGCACGGCCCTCGTTTAGCGGAGATCTCCGTCGTGGTGCTCGCCGAAGACTCCTCGAAGCTCATCCGAGACCTCGCCGACCGTGGCGCCGGCTCGAACGCACTCGAGGAGAGCCGGCATCAGATTGTCGGAACCGCGCGCCCGGTCGCGGAGAGCGAGTCCTGCTGCCCTGAGCCGGTCTTCCGAGCGACCGGCTCGAAAGGCGCGTAGACGCTCGATCTGACGCTGCTCACTCTCCGCGTCGAGCGTCAAGCTCTCGAGCTGCGCCTCCATGTCAGAACGATGGACATTGATACCGACAATCTTCCGCTCGCCCTTTTCCATGGCTATCTGTTCACTGTAAGCGGCGTTGGCGATCTCGTCCTGTTGGAATCCTTGCTCGAGGGCGCTGATTGGACCCCCGAGGGCGTCAATGCGCCGTAGGTAATCACGGGCATAGCGAACGATTTCGTCAGTCAAGGCCTCAATCGCATAGGCACCTCCCAAGGGATCGGCGATGTCGGCAATGCCGGTCTCGTGGGCCAGGATTTGTTGTGTCCTCAGCGCGAGCTGAGCTGAGCGCTCTGTCGGAAGCGCGATGGCCTCATCATTGGCGTTGGTATGCAGGGACTGCGTGCCTCCGCAGATCGCCGCAAGAGCCTGGATGGCGACCCGTACGGCGTTGTTCTCCGGCTGTTGGGCGGTCAAGGCCGATCCGGCAGTCTGGGTGTGAAACCGGAGCCACAGCGAGCGTTCCTGGCGCGGGTCAAAACGCTCCCTGACGAGCTCGGCCCAAAGCCTCCTCGCAGCGCGGAACTTCGCGACTTCTTCGAGAAAGTTGTTGTGGGCGTTAAAGAAGAACGACAAGCGAGGAGCGAAGTCGTCGATCTCGAGGCCGCGCTCCAGCACCGCCTCGACGTAAGCCAAGGCATTGGCAAGCGTGAATGCGACTTCGTGAATCGCTGTGCAGCCAGCCTCTCGCATGTGATAACCGGAGATCGAGATGGGGTTCCATTTCGGAACCTCGAGAGCACAAAACGAGATGACGTCGGCAACCAGCCGCATCGATTCGGGGGGCGGAAAGATGAAGGTCCCGCGGGCGGCGTACTCCTTCAGGATGTCGTTCTGAACCGTTCCGCCGAGGCGGCTCCAGGGCACGCCGCGCTCCTCCGCCAGCACCAGGTACAGGGCCAACAGCGTCGCGGCCGTCGAGTTGATGGTCATCGAGGTAGTGACGCGCTCGAGGGGGATGTCCGCGAAGAGTCGTCGCATGTCATCAATTGAATCGATGGCGACACCGACCTTCCCGACCTCGCCACGGGCCATGACATGATCCGAGTCATAGCCGATCTGCGTCGGCAAGTCGAAAGCCACGGACAGGCCAGTTATCCCTTGATCGAGAAGAAACTTGTAGCGTCTGTTTGATTCGTCTGCGTCACCGAAGCCTGCGTACTGGCGCATTGTCCACAATCGTTTGCGGTACATCTCGCGGTAGAGGCCCCGCGTGTACGGGAACTCGCCCGGGTCGCCCAGCGTAGTGCGATAGGCCTCGTCCAAGCTGGCGGCGGTCGGCCGATAGGTGACGTCGAGACGGAGACCGGACGGTGTGGTTCGCGGGTTGGAATTGTCGTCAGTCATGAGTCGATTATAGGCGTGACGGAGCCGGTTGACCGACCCTGTAGTCCGCTTGATTCACGAACGAGGCTGGGGTGCCGAAGCACAATATCTTGTGGTAGTGACTTGACAGCAGCCCAATATGTCGTCCACACTCTGCAGAGGTACGAAAACTCCCGTTTCGAGAACCGTGTTGCGCTGGATGCCATCAACTCAGAATTTACTCGAGAAGCGTTGTTGCGATCTCGCGGAGTGGCGACGACTTGATGTGCTCGAGAATTTGCAAGCGAGAATGATGCGGTGGGGTCGACGACGATCAACCTCCCGGCGACGCGGCTCTCGAGGCGAAGAAAGGGAGTCGAGCAACAGCCGGCGGGGCTTCGGTGGACCTGTCAGAGGTCGCGCGAAAGTTGTGGAAGTTCCGTCGGGTTTGAGTTATCGTCAAGAGACGAACGGAAGAGCTCGGCGGGGCAGAGTTGAGGAATCTTTGTGCAGTGTCCATACCGTGCTGACTGCAAAGGAAGATGCTGAGTTGAGAGAGGAGTTCACGCACTCGACGCATCGTTGCTTCGAGCGCATGACTGACGTGCGGAAAAAAGGCAGGGAGCAATGGCGCTTCCTCGCACAGACTTGGACCATCACCGGTCCGTAGGCCCCTCTGCGGGGCGGGAGGCAGATCCGATGGCAGCGAAGAAGAAGACGACGAAGAGGAAGGCAACCAAGAAGAAGGTTGCCAGGAAGCGTCCGGCCAAGAAGCGGGCGACGAAGAAGAAGGCGACGAAGAAGAAGGCGACCAAGAAGAAGGCGACCAAGAAGAAGGCCGCAAAGAAGCGTCCGGCCAAGAAGCGGGCGACCAAGAAGAAGGCAACCAAGAAGAAGGCCGCAAAGAAGCGTCCGGCCAAGAAGCGGGCGACCAAGAAGAAGGCGACCAAGAAGAAGAGAGTTGCCAAGCGGAAGACGGCCAGAAAGAAGACGGCCCGAAGGAAATAGTCACAGCGAACGTCTCGGTTGTACCGTGGGCTGGGGGTGCGAGCATCACCGGTCCGCGGTTTTTTGTCTCTGATGACGCAGTGTTTCGCGTATGCTAGGTGTGCAATGAGGATGATCTATGGTGACGCTTTGGCGCCGATGTCGAGGTTTCTCCTCTGCACTGTAGTCGCTGCAGTGGCGTTAACTGCCTGCGCTGCAGAGCACGGCTCGCAGGCTGACGTCGCCGGGGACGATAGAACGAGTATGCAGTTTCGCCTTGCGTCGCTCGATGGCGGCTCTCTAGGGCCAGACGATTTTCGGGGTCACGTCGTACTCTTCGAGTTCTGGGCCACGTGGTGCACACCCTGCCACATGCAGGCAGACATCCTCGAACCGGTGTACAGGGAGTTTTCAGGGTCGGGCGTGAAGTTTGTAGCCGTCAGTCTCGGCGAGCCCGAGGGAACCGTCAGGACGTTCGTCGAGGCACGGCCCTTTCCGTACCCGGTTCTCATCGACCCCAACGATGACGTCTCCACGCGCTTGGGCATCTACGTACTGCCGACAGTCATGATTCTGAATCCGGAGGGGCACATCGTCTACTTGCAGGAAGGCGTGAGTAGCGGCCGTCGATTGCGGCACGTCCTCACTGAAACGCTCAGAGAATCTGCTGTGGCAGCGACCTAGCCACGTCGCGTCGGGGAGGTCGAAGACCTTCTGTAGCTGACGTCCGATGAAGAGCGAGACACCGTGGAAGACGGGAGCAACCGTTGCAGCAGGCGGGGCAGCTCCGACCTCTAGACTTCTGCACAGCCGCGGAGTACCTCTCGGCGGCAACGGGCGAATGGTGGGCTCATGAGCGTTAATATTCGTGACATCTCGATCAAGTGTGGAAACTGCGATACGTATCAAACGTTGTGCGGCTTCGGCAGCCGCGGAGACTCCCATGTATATCGCTATGAATGCGAGAACACGGTCTGCGATCCAGCAGTGACTCGAACGTTCGTCGAGATCTCGGTGGAGCTTGACGAGTTCGCTCGCCGTGATCCCGCCTGGGAAGATCACAAACATCGACGGGCCACCGACGATCTTGAGGAGAAGAATTGATGAGGAAGATCGTGCATGTTGTCGGGACCGGAACAATTGGTGAGCCTCTGATCGGTCTGTTCACCGATTTTCGAGACCGATTGGGGATCGATGAAGTCACGTTCCACAAGCGGACACCGCTCGAGTTCGACAAAGCTCGCATTCGTCATCTCATAGATCGCGGGGCACACCTGGCGGCGGACAGAGAGCGGCGGACCGCATTCGAGAATCTGGGGCTGCGGGTGGATTACGAGACGACGGAGGCACTGGAGCGAGCGACTGTGGTGATGGATTGCACTCCGGCCGGCAACGAGAACAAGGAAAAGCACTATAAGCGGTTGCCTGCGGTGAAGGGTTTTCTCGCCCAGGGCAGTGAGTTTGGCTTCGGAAAGCCTTACGCCCGCGGCATCAATGAAGAGGCCTTCGTGGCCGGCGATGACCGCTTCGTGCAGATCGTGTCGTGCAACACTCACAACATCACGACCCTCATCAAGACGATCTGTGATGACGACGGGATGTACTGTCTGGAACAGGGGAACTTCGTCTGTATGCGGCGTGCGAATGATGTGACTCAGCTGGACAAGTTCATTCCCGCGCCGCACGTCGGAAGTCATAACGATCCGGAGTACGGCACACATCATGCGCGTGACGCCCACTACCTGTTCGAGACGCTTGACCAGAACTTCAATGTGTTCTCGAGTGCCGTCAAGTTGAACACGCAGTACATGCACTCCATCTGGTTTCGCCTCGCTCTCACACGGGACAGCTCGGTCCAGGAAGTGGTCGACAGGCTGCGCGCAAACCCGCGCGTTGCGCTGACCGACAAACAGCAGGCCAACGTGGTCTTCAGCTTTGGTCGAGACCATGGATACTACGGCCGCATCTTGTCGCAGACGGTGGTCGTACTACCGACGCTCGCCGTGCGACACGCCCGGGAGGTCTACGGGTTCTGCTTCACGCCGCAGGACGGGAACTCTCTGCTGTCATCAGTCGCCGCGGTTCTATGGCACCTGGAAGGAAGCTGGGAGGCCGTCTCAGAGCGACTGAGCCCGCTGCGTCGATGGGTCTACCAAGAGATCTGAGGCATCCTCGAAGCGGGAGTCCGCTGGCAGGCAGGCGCGGTCTTCGCGTCAACGTAATGCCATCAGGGCTGGCGCAGCCGGCTTTGTGGATTCTGAGTCGCCGGCGAACAGGTCCGATAGACGCGTGGGAAGGTGAGAACGTGGGATTCCGGCGCGGTGATGTGCGAGGGCCCGTCGAGCCGTGCAGTGGCGGCGCTGGTCCCCAGGGACAGCGTTGGAGAGCCTGCACTGGGCGCATGGGTCGGGATGAATGGCGTCTCCCGGCCTCTGCCAGGGATGAGTGCTCGGGAAGCTGCGGTTCGGTTGGGAGATCGCGCGAGTGACAGGGAGGATCCGACTCGACCAGCTATCGGTGAACGGTGTTTCGCGAGGGGGCGTCGAGACCTGGTTCAAGGTCCGGCCATCGGGAGTTGCGTTCGATGTCGGTCGCGGTGCGCCGGAGCTGGCAGGCGTCGAGCACGTATTCCTTTCGCACGGTCATCTGGATCACGCTTCCGGCATCCCCTTCCTCCTGTCGCAGCGAGCACTGCAGGGTCTCGGTTCTCTGACGGTGTTTTGTCCGTTGGCGCTGCAATCGCCACTGGAGGCGTTTATCGCCGCCGCAGCGAGAGTCGAAGGGCGGCAGTACGAGTACGAGATTCGGCCATTGCGCCCTGGTGACCGAGTCAGCGTCGGCGGCGACATGCACGTCGCGGCGTTCGAGACGACGCATGTCGTCGCCAGTCTCGGGTACCATTTGATTCAGTCGGTACGCCGACTGCGCGGAGAGTTCGCCTCCTTGTCTCCAGACGCGTTGACTCGACTACGAGAACGGGGCGAGGACGTGGAAATGCGGGAAGAGCGGCTTCTCGTGTCATACACGGGGGATACTGGCTCCGCGGTCTTCGCGTCCGAGCCTCGGGTTTTGACTTCGAGAGTTCTGATTTTGGAATGCACCTTCATCAATCCCGAATGGCGAGAGTCCGCAGCGCAGTACGGCCACATCCATATCGACGACCTGAAGGACAGAGCTGGTAGTTTTGCCAACGAGCTGATCGTTTTGCATCACTTGAGTCGTCGGTTTTCGCTCGCTGAGCTACGAGACATCGTAGACCGAGAGCTCCCGGGTCTCGCGTCGCGGGTGGTGATCTTCGGAGAAGCGGAGGAGGGGGTTGTCTGACCGCGCCATGATGCCCGATTCAGGAGACGCTGCCCGGGTCCGGCATTTGGCGGAGCTGGACGAGTGCGAGATCGGGATCGAGAAGCTGGTAGCCGGTGGCGACGGCATGGGTCGCTTCGGCGGGCTGCCGATCTTTGTTCCATGCGCGGCTCCCGGTGATCGCTTGCGTGTGCGGGTCGTCGAGCGACGACGGCGATACGCGCGGGCCGAGATCCTGGAGATTCTGGTTGCGGGCGGCGGGAGGAGATCCCCTCCTTGCCCTCATTTTTCACGTTGCGGCGGCTGTGATCTGCAGCATCTGGAGGACGAGATACAGACGGATCTCAAGGTCGACGCAGCCCGTGAGACGTTGCGTTACATTGGGGGACTGAGCCTGCCCGCAACGCAGCGCGTGCTACGGGGAGCTCCATGGGGCTATCGCCTGCGGACGCAATTACATCTCGAAGAGGGCGAGGGTGCTCCGCAAGTGGGATACTACGAACGCGGGTCTCACCGTCTGGTTGCCATCGAGAGTTGCCCGGTGCTCGCGCCGCCTCTGGAACACTTCGTCGTCGGCCTGTCCGGTCGTTTGCGTGACAACATTCCGAGTCGCCTCGATGTGGCACTCGGCGATGACGGAGCTCTGACCTGCGCCCCGACCATCGACGACCTCCCACGGGGTGAGGTGATCTCGCGTGTGGACGGTCGAAGCTACGTGTATGATGCACGGACGTTCTTTCAGAGTCATCGCGATTTGCTGGGTGATCTGATTCGGACGGTCGTGAGTGCGGCGACAGGGACGTGTGCCTACGACCTCTATGCCGGCGTCGGGCTGTTTTCTCTTGCCTTGGCGGAGAGGTACGAGCGCGTCGTTGCGGTCGAAGGCGACCGCAACGCGGCACGTTATCTGAGGAAGAACACTCGGCTCGCTCGATTGGCGAACATCGAGGTCGTCGGTGCCAGCGTCGAAGTGGCGGTCAAGACGCTTCCTGCGGCGGTTGAAAGGATCATTGTGGATCCGCCACGCGCTGGCCTCGGGTTCCGTGTTCGTTCCGACATCTTCGACCGGCGTGCAAGGCATCTGACATATGTCTCGTGTCACCCTGCAGTGCTGGCGCGGGACCTCAAGCACTTGTGCAGGATCTATACCCTGTGCGAGCTCGTTTTCCTCGACCTGTTCCCGCAGACCGGACATATCGAAGTCGTAGCTCAGTTGCAGTTGAACGAGAAGTGAGGCGCGCCTGCTTGGCTGTGGCCGGTAGCATGTCGGAGTGGCTCTGCGTCGTATTCGGAGCAGAAAGGGGACGATCACTCCGACTCGCTCGCGGCCTCGCGAAGAGTCGTGCAGCACGCGCTAACGGGCTCGCGATTGCGGCAGAGCTGATCGAATTGACGAGCCGCCGTGGTGACCGAAGCGGACGTACTGCCCGCGGGCGGCTAGGTGTCGAACTCGGTCATGAGCACATTCTCGACTTCTCCTGGCTCCGGGAATCTGCCGGTGGACTTCTTCGAGAAGATCAAGCGCTCATCTACGGTCACTTCGAAGGCGCCATCTCGGCCTTTCACGAGCTCGACATCCTTGCCGAAGCGGTCTTTGATCTCGGCCGCCAGACCGGCGGCGCGCGGACCGTAATTTCAAACGACGCAGTACTGTATAACGATTTTCGACACGAGCTCGCTACCTCCGGTGCCGATTATAGAGTACGCGTTTTCCGACTTGAACCGTTACGGCTCCTCGCTCGATCGATTCGATAGAATGACCGTACCGAAGAAAGGAGTCGATGGACGTGAGTCAGGGACAGGCGAGCGCCTCCGGCGTTGGCGACAAGGAAGGGAAGAGAGTGGAACGGATCGCCCGTCACATGAGAGCGATCATCTCGGAGCTGGGTTTGGACATCAACGACCCGAACTTGCGGGAAACCGACGTTCGAGTCGCGAAGATGTACTTAGAGATGTTTCATGGGCTGGAAGAGGGTAGCGAGCCGGCAGTGACCACATTCCCGAACGAGGAGGACTATCAGCACATGGTCATGGAGCGCGACATCCCGTTCTATTCGATGTGCGCTCACCATTTCGTGCCGTTCTACGGCAAGGCACACATTGCTTACATCCCCGAAGATCGGATCATCGGACTGTCGAAGTTTTCTCGCATACTCGAGTTCTACGCGCGTCGACCGCAGTTGCAGGAGCGATTGACCGAGCAAGTGGTTGGATTCCTGGAGAGCAATCTCCAGCCTCGCGGCGCGATGGTCGTGATCGAGGCCCGCCACTTGTGCGTGGAGATGAGAGGAGTGAGAAAGCCCGGAGCGCAGACCGTAACCTCTGCACTTCGAGGCGCGTTTCATCAGCGCTCGGTGCGCGAGGAGTTCCTCGATCTGCTGGCCAGGTCATAGGCGGCCCGTCAGTCGAGGTGCGCCGTCGCCGGGAGGCCGGAAGATGAGTGTGAGCTGCCGGGGATGAATCGGGACGGGGCGAACCGGTGGCGATCTGTGATCATCCCGGCGGCAGCTTCGAGTAAAGCAGAGCGCGGCAATCTCGAATACCGCGACCGAATGACCGTCGACCGCCGTCGCCGTTGGATGTGGAAAGGAGAATAGGAGTTGAGAGCAACCGATAACGGGACGCGGGCCGTCCTCGCGGGATGCGGCGTCGCTGTGCCTCCTCTGCGGGTCGACAATCAGATGCTGGCTCGAGTCATGGACACCAGCGATCAGTGGATCCAGGAGCGCAGCGGTATCGTTTCGCGCTACTACGTCGAGCCGGGCGTCGGATCGGCGGAACTGGGAGTGGAAGCCGCTCGAGGCGCGCTGACAGATGCGGCAGTCGACTCGTCGGAGATCGACTACGTGGTCTGCGCGACAATGACTCCGAACCACTATTTCCCTGGCGGCGGAACGCTGATCCAGCACGGCTTGGGCCTGCGGCCCGTTCCGGCGCTTGACATTCGCCAGCAGTGTGCGGGGTTCGCCTACGGGATGCAGGTTGTGGACGCCCTGATCCGCTCGGGAATCGCGACCACCGTCTTGTTGGTCGGGACGGACGTTCACACCTCACTCATGCCCTTCACCAAGCGTACTTGGGACGTATTGCTGGGCGTGGAGGAGAGCCCGCTGGAACCGGAAGAGCTCGAATGGAATTCGCGGTTTCGCCATCTTTGCGTACTCTTCGGTGATGCCGCGGGCGCAATGGTCTTCAGAGCGGAAGCGGACTCCGAGCGCGGGATTCTCGGCGCGCGGCTCTTCGGCCAAGGCGAGGAGAAAGAGATCCTGTTTGTTCCCGGAGGTGGTTCGGCCTGCCGCCCGTGGGTTGACGAACGGATGATCAGGGATGGTGGAACGGTGCCGATCATGGACGGTCGGAAGGTCTTCAAGCTGGCGGTGACGCGAATGCCCAAGGTGACGACCGAGCTGCTGGCTGAGAACGATTTGGCGCTCGACGATGTCGACGTCTTGATCATGCACCAGGCCAATCTGCGCATCAACGAGGCAGCGCAGAAGGTGCTCGGTCTTCCCGACGAGAAAGTGCACAACAATATCCAGAAGTACGGCAATACGACCTCGGCCACACTTCCTCTGTGCTTCTACGAGGCGCGTGAGGCAGGGAAGGCGCCGGAAGGGTCCCTTGTCGCCTTTGCCGCTCTCGGCGCGGGTCTGCACTGGGGCGCGGTGCTTCTGCGGCTTTAGAGTCTTCCGCGGGAATCGCTGCTAGCGTCTCGTTGGCTACTGACCGCGCTCGAGATCGATCTTCGGGCGCAGCGCATGAAGCTGTAGAGCGATGCGGCGAAAGAGGTCATCGGTCTTGGCCGACCATTCCGGGGGCGTGAAAGAGCCCGGATCGGCGGTGATCAAGACGTCGGTTCCGGATTTTTCATTAGCGGCGATCTTGATTCGCACATCGCTCCAAACCAAGGTCCAGAGTGGTGTGACTTCCACTCCCGAAGCGACGGGGAGTCTCGCTATCTGGAGGGCGTTCAGTGTGGCCGCGAGGACGCGACTGTCGCGTCCGGTATAGGGAATGTCAAAACTGCGCTGAGCAGACGGCGCATTGGGTGGCGGACGGTATTCATCCGTTGTCAGCAGATTCTGGAAACCGGAATCGTCGACCAGGGCAGAGAAGTTGGTATCGGTGCGCGCTCTGAGCCTAGTGTGTTCATCGATCTGGATGGCTCGCCTGAGCAAAGCAACAGCGAGGTCGCCCCGGCCCGCGATCGCATAGTTCGTTGCCACGAGATAGAAGGCGTTGGCGTCGTCTGAGTTGACGCTCAGGTAGCGCCGGAAGCGCTCAGAGGCCTGCTCCCTGTCTCCCCTGAGCAGAAGTACCGCACCGATGTTCAGAGAATTGTCCGGGGCGTCCGGATCCAGCGCCTCGGCGCGGGTGAAGGCTTCCAAGGCGCCGTCATAGTCCGTTTGTGCCAGGTCGAAGGCGGCAAGGTTGAGCCATGCTTGCCGTGTGTTTGGATCGAACGTAACACACGCTTCGAGATCTCGGCGACCGAGTTCGAGATTTCCTGTCATGAGGTGAGCGGTACTGCGGAGGAGCAGGGCCTCGGCGTCGGTCGGCTGCTTTCTGAGTCTTGAATCGAGGAGTTTGATCGCCGCCTCTGAATCTCCCAGATCGAGAAGTCTCTGCACCTCGGCGACGGAGTAGACCGAGCGGCCGGCAGCGGCCACGGGGATGACCAGGAGGAGGAGGCAAACTGTCACGCGATGCATCATGGATCCGACTTCCGGCCTCTCATCGCTCGCAGTAATGCGGGGGCGAAGGTAAGTGCAATCAGTGTGACGATGGCCGTTGCGCCGATCACGGCAACGCCTATCCTATCCTCGGCCGTGACGGTGACCAGGGCGTAGCTGAGAGTCGTATAGATGACGAGCGAGGGTGCCAGTCCCAGGGCAGTGGCGACGAGGAAGCTGCCGAAGCGCACTCCCGCAAGGGCCGCTCCATAGTTGACGAGGGCAAATGGGATGGGGAGGAAACGGATTCTGACGATGGCCCAGAAACCGTGGTTCTCGAGGAGGTCTTCGGCGCGCTTGAGGTTCTCGGTACTCACCACGTGGATGACGAGATCACGCCCCATCGTCTGCCCGATAAAGAAAGTGATGATGGCGCCAAGGAGTGCGCCGATGATGTTCAGCAGCCAACCGGTAATCGGACCGAAGACGGCTCCTCCGGTGAGGATGAGAGGACTCACCGGGACGCCGAGCGGCGCCAGTATCACGTACAGTGCGATCAAGGCCGGCGCCGCCCAGGCGGTTTCCCGGAGCCGTTCGAGCAGGTGCGTCAGCCGCTCGCGATCGACGAACTCGCCGAGCGGGGTCAAGCGAATAACGGCTAGCGCCACGACTATAGCTGCAATCAGCAGGAACGCCCGCAGAACCGCCGATCGCAGGGAACGGGAGGGTTCTGGGCGTGAGGTATCTACCATTGAGAAGAGAGGGAATCGTGGGCAGATCCGATCTCGAGTCGCGCGCACTCTAGGTCGGGGCGTCAGTATCGTCGAGCATCAGGAACTGGCGCATGTGCTGATTGAGAATCTGCGGTGCCCGAGGATTCATGAAGTCGAGTCTCAGCTCGTTGATGACCATGACCTCCATCTTCTCCCACTCCCCCCAGCATGCCCGACAGACTCGCTCCCGAATCTCGTTTCCTGTGTCTCCCGGTCGAGGAGCAGTCTCGAGCTTGCCGCTCGCGCGGTTGCATCGGCAGCAACGGAATTCGGTGTCCATAGTCGACTTTCTACGTGATCTCGTTTGGCAGGATGATCGGGCTGCTTGCACGATCTTCTGTCTCTCTCGGTATACGGACGAGAATGAGCCGGTCTGCCGGGGTCTTTCTTCCGCGCAGACCCTTGACCGTCTCGTCGGGGACGGCGATCTTTAGATAAGCCGGTCGTTTACCGCTCTCGCGAGCCGCGTCGAGAATCAGATTCTCTATTGCAGCCATCTCGATTCGCTGCGGGTACTTCTCGAGAGCGAACGCCACGAGCTTTCTCAATGCCTCCGGATCTTCTGGCACATTCATCCCTTCTGTGGCAAGCATAGCGTGCGAAAGTAGTCGATGGTCTTCGCCAGGCCATCACGCAATAGTACCTCTGGTTCCCAGTCGAGAATGCTACGCGCCAAAGCAATATCCGGTTGGCGGGTCTTGGGATCATCCACCGGCAGGGGATGAAACCCAACTTCGCTGTTTGAGCCGAGGAGGTCGAGGATAGTCTGCGCGAACTCGAGGATTGTCATCTCGGTGGGATTGCCGATATTGACCGGCTCGGAGTGTTGACTCATGAGGAGCCGCCAGATGCCCTCGACCAGATCACTGACGTAGCAAAAAGAGCGCGTCTGGCGCCCGTCGCCGAAGACGGTCAAGGGTTCACCGTCGAGGGCCTGCTGTATAAAAGCCGGCACCGCGCGGCCGTCGTGTGGCCGCATGCGCGGGCCGTAGGTGTTGAAGATGCGAACGATGCGCGAGTCGAGGCCGTGGTAGCGATGATAGGCCATTACCATCGCTTCGGCGAAACGCTTCGCCTCGTCGTATACCCCCCGCGGTCCGACCGGGTTGACGTTGCCCCAGTAGGTTTCGGGCTGGGGATGGACCAACGGATCCCCGTAGACTTCCGACGTCGACGCCAGCAGGTAGCGTGCCCCTTTGGATTTCGCCAGGCCGAGCGTGTTGTGGGTACCCAACGAGCCGACCTTGAGGGTCTGAATGGGCAGCTCCAGGTAGTCGATCGGACTGGCCGGCGAGGCGAAATGGAGCACATTGTCGACACTCTCGTCGACCTCGAACGGAATCGAGACATCGTGTTTGATGAAGCGGAAGTCGTCGCGCGCGGTCAAATGCGCGATATTTGCAGGATTGCCGGTGAGCAAGTTATCGACGCAGATAACCCTGTGGGATTCGGCCAGCAGCCGGTCACAGAGGTGCGAGCCTAGGAATCCGGCACCGCCGGTGACGAGCGAGGTGGTCATGTCGAAACCTCTTCCGGATGCGGCAGGGCGGTCTTACGTCCCAGGGAAACATAGCGGAAACCGGCCGACCGAACCTTTTCCGGTTCGTAGATATTGCGGAGGTCGACGATGAGCGGCGTCCGCAGGATTCCCGCAAGCCGGTCGAGCTCGAGGGCGCGGAACTCGTTCCACTCGGTGATGATCACGAGCCCGTCGGCGCCGATGGCGGTGTCGTAGGCGTCGCTGCCAAAAACGACGTCACTCCAGATGTGTCGGCACTCATTCATGGCTGCCGGGTCGTAAGCGCGGATGTGAGCACCCCGAGCCAGGAGGCCGTCGACAATCTTCAATGCGGGAGACTCACGCATATCGTCGGTTTCGGGCTTGAATGATAGGCCGAGAATACCGATCGTCTTGCCCTTTATGGAGCCGTCGAATGCTGCGAGAACCTTGTCGACCATGCGTTCTTTCGTTGCCTCGTTGACTTTCAGGACCGCTTCCATGATCTGGAATGTCATGTCGTGGTCACTGGCTATTTGCACGATCGCTCGACTGTCTTTCGGAAAGCAGGAACCTCCGAAGCCCGGTCCGGGATGGAGGAACTTGGCGCCCACCCTCTTGTCTAATCCCATGCCTCGAGCGACGACCTCGACGTCAGCCCCGACGCGCTCACAAAGGTCTGCGACCTCGTTGATGAAGGAGATCTTGGTGGCGAGGAATGCGTTGGATGCGTACTTGATCAACTCAGCGCTTTCGACGGTGGTGAGGACGAACGGCACGCGTGCTCGCTGCAACGGCGAGTAGATGTCGAGCATGATCCCGGTCGCCCTCTCGTCGGTACTGCCAATAACCACACGATCGGGGCGGAGAAAGTCACTGATCGCCGAGCCTTCGCGCAGAAACTCGGGGTTGCTGACGACTGAAAAGTCGTACTTCTTCCCGGTGCCTGAGCGAACGATCGTCTCTATCATCCGACCGGTGCCGATCGGCACGGTGCTTTTTGTCACGATGACCTTGTAGCCATTGATGTGATCGGCGATCGATTGCGCCACGTCGCGGACGAATGACAGGTTTGCCGAGCCGTCTTCCCGGGACGGCGTTCCGACGGCGATGAAGATGGCCTGGGCGGCGTGGATCGCCGGCACGAGATCGGTGGAAAAGTGGAGCCTGCCGGCTTGCGTATTCTCGAACACGATCGACCGGAGGCCGGGTTCGTAAATTGGGATTTCGGAGCGCTGAAGCGCTGCGATCTTCGCCTCGTCTTTGTCGATGCACGTCACCTGCATGCCGAAATCGGCCAGACAAGCTCCGGTGACGAGACCCACGTATCCGCTGCCTACGACGCACACATTCATTCGACGGGATCCTGTTGGTTGATGAGGCCGACCACTTGCAGGCCCGCCCGGGTCATTGTGCCGCTATCGATAGCCCCTTGTGGCGATACCAGTCAATGAACTGTCTCAGACCTTGGCGAATCTGGACCTTCGGCGCATATGCCAGCATTCTGGTGGCTTTGGAGATGTCGGCGTAGGTAATCGGAACATCGCCGGGTTGATCTGGAAGTCGCTCGATCCTCGGCTCCACTCCCAACTCTTCAGCGATCCAATTGACGAGGTCGCCGAGCCGCGTCGTCTCCGCACCTCCCAGGTTGAAAATCTCGAACGCCGGAGCGAGGTCCAGAGCTGCGACGACGCCGTCGACGATGTCGTCGACGTAGGTGTAGTCGCGACGACTCTGACCGTTTCCGAACAAGGGAACGGATCGGCCGTTGGCGAGCAGGTCGGTGAACTTGTGGATTGCCATCTCGGGTCTCTGCGCCGGTCCGTAGACGGTGAAAAACCGCAGGCAGGACACTCGCAAATCGTACAGGTGATGGTAGTTGAAGCACAGGAGCTCGCCTGTTCTCTTGGTTGTCGCGTACGGACTGATCGGTTGATTGACGACGTCGTCTTCTGAGAACGGTACCTTGCTGTTGATGCCGTAGACGGAAGACGAGGAACCGAAGGTAAAGACCGCCGGACCATGGTGTCGAGCGGCCTCGAGCAAATGAAGCGTGCCGATGCAGTTGACCTCTTCGTACAGGACAGGTTCTGCAAGGCTCGGTCGCACACCGGCGCGAGCCGCCAGATGAATGACCCCGTCAAAGCTGCCTCTTTTGAAGAGGCTGTCGATCGTCTCCCGATCACGAATGTCCGCTTCGATGATCTCCACGTTGCCATCGAAGGCTGCGACATTGGCTCGCTTTCTCGCCGGGTCGTAAAAATCGTTGAAGTCATCGAGAATGGTGACCCGATCGCCACGCGACATGAGCCGTTGTGTGACGTGGGAGCCGATGAACCCAGCTCCACCGGTCACGAGAATCTTCTTGCTCATCGTCTTCGGTTTCCTTCAGTTCGCTCGTCGCCGTCACCGCGGATTCTAGCAGCCCGACAGACATCTGGACGCGCGGCCACGTATCGCAAGGCGCCGTGTTGCCTCTGCGTCATTGCGGTGGGTTCTCGGTGCCTGCAGTGGATGTGGCGGCGCTCGCGGAACCGGATGTCGGGGCGGAAGATGCGCGATAGCGCTTTTTGATTCCTGCCTTTTGGCGGTTCCGCACCAGCCATCGAAGGAGCTTGGACTCGTCGATTCCGACCACGACGTCGTCAATCG
>JAOTUP010000305.1 GCA_029863825.1 Acidobacteriota bacterium
CCGGTCACCAGGTGAGACTCAACGTCCTGGTCGCCGCTACCGATCCCCAGTACCTCGCGGCGATACCTCAGGAGATTGACGGCGTGCCGACGCAGATCGTCGAGACCGGGCGAATCAAGGCATTCTAGGAGGACCAGCAAAGAGATGATCTGCCGGACGACAATGGCCTCGCTGTTGCTGTCGCTCCTCGTCGGTCCGCCGATGCAGGCGCAGGCGGCTGCGTCTCCTGAGACCCGACCTTCCCTCGTCATCCACGGCGGCGCCGGCACCATCGAGCGCGACTCGATGAGCGCCGAGCTCGAAGAGCAGTACCGCTCGGCGATGGAGGGGGCGCTGGTGGCGGGCTACGCGGTGCTCGACCAGGGCGGCAGCAGCCTCGACGCCGTCGAGACGACGATCCGCTTACTCGAAGACTCACCCTTCTTCAATGCCGGCAAGGGAGCTGTCTTCACCGCCGACGGCACCAACGAACTGGATGCCTCGATCATGGACGGATCCACTCGCCAGGCGGGCGCCGTGGCTTCGGTGACGACGCTCAAGAATCCCATATCAGCGGCGCGAGCGGTAATGGAAAAGAGTCCGCATGTGCTTCTGGTCGGGCCCGGCGCCGAGTCGTTCGCCCGGCATCTCGGCCTGGAGGAGGCCGAGCCGGACTACTTCCGCACCGACAGGCGCTGGCAGCAACTCGAGGAGCGTCGCCAGCGAGAACGAGACGCCTCCGCGACCGAGCCGGTGGGCGGCTCTGGGTTCGGCACCGTCGGCGCGGTCGCTCTCGACTCCAAAGGCCGCATCGCGGCCGGCACTTCGACCGGTGGCATGACGTTCAAGAGGCACGGTCGAGTCGGAGATTCTCCGATCATCGGCGCCGGCACGTACGCCGATGGCGACTGCGGTGTGTCCGCAACCGGCCACGGAGAGTTCTTCATCCGCTACGCCGTGGCCCACGACATCTGCGCTCGCGCCGACTATCGAGGCATTTCGGTGGCCAAGGCCGCCGAAGAAGTCGTCATGCAGGTGCTGGTCGAGGCCGGAGGCTCGGGCGGAATCATCGCCCTGGACGGCGAAGGCCGCCCCTCTCTGGTCTTCAACACCGAGGGCATGTATCGCGGCTGGATCGCATCGCCAGACGAGCCGCACGTGGCCATCTACGGTGACGGCGACCCGGAATAGACATTTCGACCCCGAAATTCACCGCCGCCCCGACGCGACAAGAACCACTCATTCCGTTATTCTTCGGCTCCCACGCTGCCGTGGGATCGCGCAACCATCCACAGCTGTCACTCAAAGGAGAGATGTCATGCCAATACGTAGTGCCCAGGCCCGCTGGACCGGTAGCCTCAAGGACGGTTCGGGCTCGATGAAGCTCGCCAGCGGCGCCTACGAAGGAAAGTACTCTTTCGGGTCCCGCTTCGAAGAGAACCCCGGCGCCAACCCCGAAGAGCTCATCGCCGCGGCCCACGCGGGCTGCTTTTCCATGGCCTTGTCGGCGGGCCTCGGCCGCGCCGGCTTCAGCCCGGAAAGTGTCGAGACCAAGGCCAAGGTCCACCTCGAGAAGGGCGACGCCGGCTTTTCGATCACTCGCATCGAGCTCTCGACCGAGGCCGTGGTGCCCGAGATCGACGAGGCGACGTTTCTCGAGCATGCCAACGGTGCGAAGGCCAACTGCCCCGTCTCACGCGCCCTGGCAGCGGTCGAGATCTCACTCGACGCGCGGCTCGTCGGCGGCGCCTGAGCTCCAACGCGACTCTTTCGAGCGGCCGGCCTGGTCGGCCGCTCTTTTCTCATCGCCGAGGCTGCGCTTCCCGCCCACGTCTCGAGACGACCTGCTCGGCGCGCAGCAGCGCGACAATGGATTTCGCGTCGCAGATCTCACCGCGCCGCACTGCATCCACCGCCCGTGGAAGCAGCATCCTCTCGACACTCAGGGACTCGTCGTCCTCCAGCGCCTGCCGACCCGGCTCGAGGTCGGTCGCCAGGAAGAGCCAGATGCGCTCGTTGGTGAACCCCGGCGTCGTCCAGATCGGCCCGAGCGGCGTCATCGTCTTGGGCCGCAGGCCGACTTCCTCTTCGACCTCTCTCAGTGAACAGGATTCGGGATCCTCTCCCGGCTCCAGCTTCCCCGCCGGCACTTCGAGCAGCCACTCGCCAACCGCGTGGCGGTACTGGCGCACCAGAACGACCTCTCCCGAAGCGGTCAGGGGAACCGCGGCTGCCGCGCCCTGGTGACGAATGATCTCCAACTCCGTGACTGCGCCGTTCGGCAGCCGCACGCGTTCGAGTCCGAGGTCGACGACTCGACCCTTGAAGATCCGTCGGCGTTCGAGCACTCGAGCCTTGAGATCCATGCCAATTCTCCCTTCGGTGCCATCAAAAAAAGGGCGGGGTGTCCCGCCCTTTGTCATCCGTTTTATTGCCGCGGCTAGCCGGTCGATCGTTTCTTCAGTTTCTTGAAGAGACCGCCTTCTTCCTCTTCGTCCTCCTCCGGCTCCTCCACCGGCATGGCGCCCGGCAGTGGCATCATCGGCACTTCCTCGAGTGCGGGATCCAACTCGAACGTGCTGCCGGGAACCGACGTCTCTTCGAGCATGGTCACTTCCATGGTCGTTATCGTCGTTGCGGTTCGACCGCTCTTCTTGACGCCCGCGGTCGCAGTCCGCTCGACCATCTTGAGGGGAAACCCGGACACTTTCTGGTATTCGGCCTCGATCAGCTTGTCGAAAGTCTCGAAGCCGGTCGACTTCGGCTTGTTCTGCAGCCAGATGCCGAAGCCCTCGTCGCTCAGCGCTGTCGTCGTCCAGATGTCTTGCACGCTGTCATGGCGATCGCCCCGTTTCATGCCCATGACTTTCATTTCCATGGTGTAGGACGTGCGATAGCGGTAGTGCGTCGTCGGATAGCCGAGGATCGAGCCGCCGCTCTCTTCGAGGAGCTTCTCCACCTTGTGATCGGAAATCTCCATCTTCATGAACCCGCCCATCGCCTCCATCACTCCCCCGACGGCTCCCAGCATGGCGTCGATGTTCCACTCGGAATAGGTCCCTTCAGTCGGGTTCACCAGGTAGAGCGTCTTGCCGCCGTCGACAGTCAGAAAATAGGAACCGACCCCCATCAGCGGATTCTGACTTTCCTTGAACAAAATCTTGGCCTTGCCCCCGTCGATCCAGGCCTCGACGGTGATCGCGCCCGCCTCGCCCCCCTGGCCGTCGACAGTAGTTACCGCCTGGTAGTGATACCGGGCCCACGCCGGGACCGCCACCGCCCCCAGAACAGCAATCACGACGAAGAGTCTGCGCATCTCTTATTCCTCCATTTGCAGCTGCCGTACTCTGCCACGAGCCCGTTTTCGCGGCAAGTCCGACCAACTCGGCCCATGGTATCTTGAGGCCGGATCTTCGGACCATGCTGCAGCGCGTTCTCACTGCCGACGAGGAACAGCTCTTAGCCGACGAGCGACAGGAACTTCGCGCGCTTGATCAGGCGCTCTCCCGGGCCGGCGCGGCGCGCGAGGACCTGCAATCCCTCGGTCAGTCCATCGCCCAGCTGGACACCCTGTTTCTCCTCGTGGTGGTCGGCGAGTTCAACTCCGGCAAAAGCACGTTCATCAATGCGCTACTCGGCCGCCGCCTCCTCGAGGAGGGCGTCACGCCGACGACCCACCGCATCCATCGCCTCGCCTACGCCGACACCGAGCATCGCGAAACCGGCGGCGATGGCATCGA
>JAOTUP010000306.1 GCA_029863825.1 Acidobacteriota bacterium
GAAATTGTACCATACCGCTTCAAGACGATAAGATTCCACTCAGAGCGAATATTCGCTGGTCTCTGACCGGCGAACAAGGAGCCGAGATTCACAGGAGGCTTGCAGCCATGACCGGTAACATCACGAAGAACCCCACCGACATCTCTCCGGCCCAGCCTCGCTGCGCCTGGAAGAGCCTGGCACCGGGTGCCGAAATCAACCAGGCCGCCTGGAGTGATCAAGCAAGCCGCTTCCTGCAGCCGAGCCTCGTGAGCCTACTGACTCGGTTGCATCGCGAGCTCGATGGCGAGCGGCGCCGTCTTCTCGCCGCGCGAGACGAACGCCAGCAAAGATTCAATGCCGGTGCGGTTCCCGACTATCTGCCTGAGGGCGCGAGCGTGCGCGGGCGAGACTGGCGCGTTGCGCCGCTCCCACCAGATCTCTTGACTCGCCGCGTCGAGATTACCGGGCCGGTCAACGACACCAAGATGGTCATCAACATGCTCTGTCGCAACGAGGACGGCCAGCGTGCCGACGCCGCGATGCTCGACTTCGAGGACTCGATGAAGCCGACCTGGCAAAATGTCATGGACGGTGTCGATAATCTCGTCGGGGCGGCCAATAACGACCTGACATTCGAAAAACGATCCCCGACCGGCGACGTCGTCAAACGTTACGCCGTCGATGCGAGCGACATGCCGTTGCTCATGGTCCGCTGTCGTGGCCTGCATCTCGACGAGTCGAACCTGCGGATCGACGACACACCCATTTCGGGTGGACTTCTGGATCTCGCACTGTCAGCGTTCCATACGGCGGAAGTTCTCAGTTGTCGGGGCAAGACACCAAAGTACTACGTCCCGAAATGCGAGCACTACCTCGAAGCGCGCTGGTGGAACGCGCTCTTCAGGCGGCTCGAGGGGGCCTTGTCGCTGCCGCGCGGAACGCTGCGCGCGACTTTTCTCATCGAGACGCTTCCCGCGGCCTTTCAGATGGAGGAGATCCTGTTCGAAATCCGCGAACGGGCGGCGGGACTCAACGTCGGACGATGGGACAAGATCTTCAGCGATATCAAGGTACTGCGCGAGCACCCCGATCGGGTGCTGGCCGATCGCGCCTCGATCTCGCTCAACCGTCCGTGGATGAAGGCGTACGCCGAGGCCCTGATCAATATCTGTCATCGCCGCGGCGCCCTGGCCATGGGTGGCATGGCGGCATTCACTCCCGGAAAGACCGCCGAAAGACGGCAAGAGCAGACGCGCAAGGTGGTGGCGGACAAGGAGTTCGAATACCGACTCGGGCACGACGGGTGCTGGGTCTCCCATCCCTACTTCATCGGCCCAGCACTGTCGTCGTTTGTGACCGACAACCAGATCGATCGTATTCCGCCATGCCCCGAACGGCCCGACCTGCTACCGGCCGGTTCGGGCCCGCGAACGCTCGATGGCCTGCGCACCAACGTGCGTGTCGGCATCGGCTACTTGCGGGGATGGAACGAAGGCATCGGCTGCGTCGCTTGGGACGATCTGATGGAGGATCTCGCCACTCTCGAGATCTCGCGAGCTCAGATCTGGCAGTGGCTGCGCCACGCCGTCGTCCTGGACGACGGCACCGAAGTGACCCGCGACCTGGTGCTGAAGATCTTCGACGAGGAGCTCCAGAAGATCATCGACGAAGTCCGCACGACGCTCGCCGAGGCGACCAGCGGCGTGATCGACGCCGAGGTGAACGCCTTTGCACTCGCCAAGCGGGATGCGGCAGAGATCTTCACTGAAGAGCAGTTTCGCTCGTTTCTGTCCACCAGATCTGAGCTCGTCCCGGACTGAGAATCAGGCCCACGGCCATCGGCATCGCTGACAGTCATCACGGAGGCAATTGCTTAATGAAAGAACAGACAGTCGCAGCACTCGAGAAAGAATGGTCAGAAGATCCACGCTGGCAGGGCATTGAACGACCGTACTCGGCCGAAGATGTCGTGCGCTTGAGAGGATCGGTGCGTATCGAGCACACGCTTGCCCGCATAGGAGCCGAGAAGCTCTGGCAGTCCCTGCGCGAGCAGCCGCTCGTCAATGCCCTCGGAGCACTCACCGGCAACCAGGCCATACAGCAGGTGCGGGCCGGCCTGGAGGCCATTTACGTCTCGGGCTGGCAGGTGGCAGCCGACGCCAACCTCAGCGGACAGATGTATCCCGATCAGTCTCTCTACCCTGTTGATTCAGTCCCGGCCCTGGTCAAACGGATCAACAGCGCTCTGTTGCGTGCCGATCAGATCCATCACTCCGAAGGTGATGACTCGATCGACTGGCTGCAGCCGATCGTCGCCGATGCCGAGGCCGGATTCGGCGGCGTCCTCAATGCCTTCGAGCTGATGAAGATGATGATCGAGGCAGGCGCCGCCGGTGTCCACTTCGAAGACCAACTTTCCTCCGCCAAGAAATGTGGCCACATGGGCGGCAAGGTCCTCGTCCACACCGGCCACGCGATCGAGAAGCTCGTCGCCGCCCGCCTGGCAGCTGATGTCAGTGGTGTGCCGACACTCCTGATCGCGCGCACCGACGCCAATGGCGCGGGTCTCCTCACCTCCGATTCGGACGAACGGGATCGCGAGTTCCTGCTGTCGAACGAGCGCACGATCGAGGGCTTCTACCGAGTTCGTGCCGGCCTCGACCAGGCTATCGCCCGCGGCCTGGCCTACGCACCGCACGCGGATCTCATCTGGTGCGAGACGGCACACCCGGATCTCGATGAGGCGAAGCGATTCGCCGAAGCGATGCACGCGAAGCACCCGGAAAAGCTCTTGGCCTACAACTGCTCGCCTTCTTTCAACTGGAGAAAGAATCTGGACGATGCCACGATCGCCAAGTTCCAGGTCGAGCTCGCGGCCATGGGATACAGGTTCCAGTTCATTACCCTGGCCGGTTTTCACTCCTTGAACTACGTCATGTACGAGCTCGCTCGCGGTTACCGGGAGCGGCAGATGTCGGCCTACGTGGAGCTCCAGGAAAGCGAGTTCGCAGCCGAGAAGAACGGGTACACCGCCACGAAGCACCAACGCGAAGTCGGTGCCGGGTACTTCGACCAGATCACCCAGCTGATTACCCAAAGCGATGAGTTGGCAGCTCTCCAGGGCTCGACGGAGGAGGAGCAGTTCGAAGAGGTCCTGATCTGACCACAGCCGGTCTTCCCTCGCTGCCGCATTCGGTCAGCGACCGCGATGTCGCCCTGGGCGCGGATCTGATCCATCGCGCCTTCGACGACTACCATCAGCGCTTTCGCACTATTACGCGGCGCGCCCGGGAGCGATTCGAGCAGCGCGCCTGGGCCGGCATCCGTCGCGATACCGTCGAGCGACTCAGTCTACATGGCCGCTGCATCGACGAGTGCATCGAGGGCTTGCGCCAGGAGTTGAGCGAGCGCCTCGAATCGAGGTCTCTGTGGGCGGCCCTCAAGCTCGGATACACCTACGAAACGCTCGGTCGCGACGACTTCGAAGTCGCTCAGACGTTCTTCAACTCGCTCGTGCGCAAGACCTTCCCTCACGTCGGCGTCGATCCCGCCATCGATTTTGTCGCTGGAGATTTTCCCCTTCCCTACCGCAGCTGGGAGATGGCGAGTGCCCGCACTTATGCGGTGCGTGAGGTTGCCGACGCGGTGGTCGAAAAGATTCTCGGGAATACGGGCTTCGGTGTGCGATTTCGCGACCTGAGCGCCGATGCCGCCGCCGCCGGGGCGCGCA
>JAOTUP010000308.1 GCA_029863825.1 Acidobacteriota bacterium
ATCCGCGTGCGGCGTGCGATATCCATGACCACCGGCAGCATGAGAGCGGCGACACCGACGTTGTTCATGAATGCCGAGAGGCCGCTGGCTGTGAGCATGATGAGGACGACAAGAGCCAACTCGCCGCCGGCCGCCAACCTGAGGACCTGCCGGCCCAAGAGACCGGCGATCCCGCTTCTTGCCAGGCCGGCGCTGAGGATAAAGACAAAGATCACCGTGATGACCGCCGGGTTGCTGAAGCCGGACAGTGCCTCCTTCGGCTCGACAAGTCCGGTCACGGCGAGTGTGACGAGCATGAGGAGGGCGACGATGTCGACCCGCAGCTTCTCGGTGACGAAGAGGATGACCGCAACGAGCAGAACGCCGAGGACGGTGATGATCTCAGGCGTCATGTCGGACACCTCGGGAGCGGGGACCATTTTTCCCGATGGCGGGCCACGGGCGCCCGCATTCGCGTCCTCTCGAATTCGAGTCAGCTGCGCCGGAGCAGGCAGCGCCACCGCACCAAGTGGGTGCGATGTCGGCCGAGGCCGCGGGATGAGGGTGGCGGTGGAGGATGAACCGGTGCTGGTCCGATATCTGGGTCCTGACGCGGAGTCGATTCACTCTTCTCAGGGGTAGGTCGTCCTACTCACTCCAGCGCAGCTCGTAGGGGATTCTCCACAGATCGCCGGGGATCTGGCGTCTCTCGCCCGGCGTCAACTCGAGATCAGAGCCCCCTGCCATCTCGATCGCCTTCTTCGAGTAGCCGTAGCACGCGGGCTGCAGCCAATCGAGAAAGATCTCCGGCAAATCGAATTCCAGTCGCGCGCTGCCCTTTTCGGCATGCGGCACCCTGACCTCGCCGCTCTGGAAAAAGCGTTTCCACAGTATGGGATAGCGCTTGATGATGAACGATGGGTCGGCGAAGCGGAAGAAGAACTTATGGATCGTGCTGAGGCTCTGATCGGCGATGAACTCGTACATCTTCTCTGTTTCAGCCTCGGGGACCTCGCCGACGACCCGTGCGAGCGACGCGAGCATCGTCTTGAAGCTGGAAAACGGATAGGACCCGGTCACCAAGAGCGTGTCGCGCCAGATGTTGCTCGCGTCCTCGGGCATGTCGGCCAGGATCTTCTCCCAGACTGCTGCCCCGTGGCTAGCGAGAATGAACTCCTGGCCGTAGACGAAATTCGGCCCCCGGGCCATGACTTCGGACATGCACACTACTCCCTGGGTCGTTCCGCCTCTCCAACGCTTAATCTATCGTGGATCGACTCTCGGGACTACGTGTTGGCTTGATCGCGCGCCTGCGCAACGGCGCAGATGTTCTTGCCGAGCTCGAGCTCCGAGGCCTTGCTTTCACCCACCTTGGCCAGCCCGGCGTTGACCCGCTTGATCTCGATGTACTCGTCCGGGAACTTAGGGAGACTCGCGAGAATGTACTCGACGAATTCTTGTTGTGATTTCTGAGCTTCCAGCAGTCCGCCGTTCTTCTTGCGCAGCGTTCCGAGCGGTGCCGCGAACAGTCCCTGGTCGTCGCTTTCGTTGAGAGTGCTGAAGTGCGCCGGCAGAACAGTCGTGTCATCCGGCAGCTCGAGGAGCCGGCGCAGCGATTGATGGTGAATCGGTGCCCAGGTGTCACCTCGACCACCCAGATCGGGGCGGGCGATCGATTCGATGAAGATGCTGTCACCGGTGAAGAGATACTTGCCGTCCAACAGATAGGCGACGTTACCCAAGGTGTGTCCGGGAATGTGCAACGTCACCATCTCATGCGCGCCGACCTGAAAGGTCTGGCCGTCCCGCAAGTACTCATACGGAATCGTCGCTGGCAGGACGTCGATGGGATGAATCCCGTCATAGGGATGAAGAAAGTACGGCGCACCGATCTTCTCGGCCAGGGTTGGGCCACCACTGATGTGGTCGGCATGAGCGTGGGTATCGAGGATGAGCTCGTACGCAAGACTTTTTTCCTGCGCGAGCTCGAGGTAGTGCTCCACGTGCCGCAACGGATCGATGATTGCAGCCGTGCCGTTGCTGGCCACTACGTAGCTCAGGCACCCACGCGCCGGCCGCCCGATCTGATAGACGGCCAGCTCTTCACTTTCGGTGATCACGCGAGGGTGGTAGTGGTCGCCCCAGGCTTGGGTGCCGCCTTCGAGGTTGAAAGCGGGAAAACCGAGTCGCCGCAGAGCCTCCGCCACGAACGCGGACGTGTCTCCCTTGGCGCAGACGGCGAGGATGGGTACCTCGCGGGGAAGCTTCTCGACCGTTCCCTGTTGCAGGTAGGCCTTGAACGAATCGATGACGTCGTCGAACTCGTCAGATTCGAGCATCGCGTAGTAGGGCACATTCATCATTGGAATCTCGACCGTACCCTCGATCTTCCAGCTTTCGTACTCGTCCTCATTTCGAACATCGAAGATGAAGAAGCTGTCGCCGGCTTCGAGGTGCGTGTGCAGGGTCTCGACTTGCCATACCGTGGGTGAGCTGTCGCTGGACGGCATAGGAATGTTCCTCCTTCGTTTCTCTCGCGGGACGCATGCGGAGCTGTGCCCTCACCGCGATGCATCCGACTTGTATCAGTGGGTGGTTGACAATACCACCGGGGGTATCTTACATTGTGTATGGGAAAAACGAAACAGCGACTCTCGCCGGCTTCTGAATTCGAGGAGAAGAAAGAATGACTGATATCAGTTTTGATGAGACGCTGGACGCGCGTGGACTCAATTGCCCGATGCCCGTCGTGAAAGCCAGGAAGAAGATGGCCGAGCTGGAGGCGGGAAAGGTCTTGCGAATTCTGAGCACCGATCGCGGTTCGATCAAGGACTTCCAGGGATGGGCGAAGATCGGCAAGAACGTCGAGCTTCTGGGTCAGGAGACTGAAACAGAAGACGGCGTCGAGCTCTTCATCCACTTTATGCAGAAAGCAAACTGAAGGAGGCGGAGCTCATGACCGTCAGTGATGTAACGGGGAAAGAGAAGACCGTCGATTTGGAAGTGATTCAGGGTCGTCTGGCGGCACTGGAGCAGCGTCTCGAGAGTCTCGAGGAAGGTCAACCCGAAGACAAGGTGGCGCTGATCATCTTCTCTGGCGACCTGGATCGCGTGCTGGCAGGGTTCATCATCGCTACCGGCGCAGTCGCGGTGGGGCAGGAAGTGAGCATGTTCTTCACGTTCTGGGGTCTCAATGCGCTGAAGAAGAAGACCGTCCTCAGCGGCAAGAACCTCCTCGAGAGGATGATGGCGGTGATGTCTCCGAACGATTCACGCAGCCTGCCGGTGTCGAAGATGAACTACTTCGGTGTCGGCGCCAAGATGCTGCGCAGCATGATGAAGAACAAGAACGTCTCGTCGCTCGAAGAGATGATCGAGATGGCGCGCGAGATGGGGGTGAAGATGTTGGCGTGTGAAATGTCTCGAGACGTGCTGGGTATCTCGGATGAGGAGCTGATCGACGGGCTCGAGCCGGCCGGCGTGGCGGCGTTCCTTGGTGAGTCAATGACCTCGCGAACGAACCTGTTCATCTAGGTCCCCGAAGGATGGCTGGATCCGTGAAATCCGTTGCGCCGGAGGAGCACAAGAGATTGCTGGACCGGCTGGCGCGCGTCGAGGGCCAGCTCCGCGGCATCCAGAAGATGATTCATCAGGAGGCCGAGTGCGAGGCGATCGCGCAGCAGCTGGCCGCCGCTCGCGGCGCCCTCAAC
>JAOTUP010000309.1 GCA_029863825.1 Acidobacteriota bacterium
ACTCGAGAGACCCGTCACCGAGCGCCGCTAGATCCGAGACTCCTCTCAAAACGACAGGCGCCCCCGCCCGAACAGAAAACCTCTACCCCTTGACATACCGCCGCCTAATGAGTGGCACCTCTGCCTCCTCGCACCTCTGCCTGGGGGTAGTCAGCGACACGCAAGACGATCAGATCATTGTCCGCCGCGAACCGGCCAGACGTAGAAGAGCGCGACTTTGCCGGTAACATCTATGTGGCCGTGGTCGAGGTCTGCTGTCCACACGCCCGGCCAGGGAGGGTAGTGAGGGTAGTTGCCGGCCGTCGTAGACGACCAATAAGCGTCCGGCCACACTCCGGACGCCCAAGGGGTCCCCGAGTAGCAGCCGGGATCTGGCGAATCATTGCCGGCGATCCTCGGGTTCAATGAACAGTCTGGCTCCAAGATGGTCTCCCACTCCTCTTTCGTCGGCAACCGCCAGTCCCCTCTCCGAGAGCCGTCTGTCAAGCCGCACTGAGGTTCGAACAAGCCCGCCGCAGCTGCGTTGGCTGTCACCCAGCCAGTCTCACCGAAGCAAGAGGCATTCTTGAGCCAGATGAGTCCAGTCAGCGTGTCAGTCACCGTTCCGTTATCGCAGTCCACGAACCGGTGGTCGTGTTGAAACACGGTGGATCGGGATTGTCCAGGCTGCTCATCGAGAACACGGTGGGAAGCCGAGAGTCGCCGGCTCAACTGAAGAAGTACAAGGAGTTGGTGAGCGCGGAGATGCCAGACAAAACGGCCGTCATACCAGTCTTCCTGACAGTTGAAGGGTATGAACCGTCGGACGAGGCAAGAAAGCAGGCTTTGTACCGCTGAGCTACGAGCGGATTTTGGAACTCGTCGAGCGGGCCGTTCACCAGGCGGGCGCGAGCATTCCGGATGATCCAAAGCTCTTTCTCGATCACTACGTGGAGATTCTCAAAAGGATGACTATGCAGGATCTGGAACTAGTGCAGCTCTGCAAAACGATTTACCGAAAGCACCGGGATGCCATCGACCTAGTAGTGCAGCATGGCGCATCGTCCCAGGTTCTCGAGGGGTGCGAGGAGGTCGTCAAACAGCTTGGCGATCTTGAGTTCTATACAAGAACCTCGAGTTCAGTCTGGTTTCTCACAAGCGAAATGGCGAAGGCCCAAAGAGAAATTCTCACTGGCTGGTCATTCCTGACGCGGCGCTTTCCAGTCATGTGTTGGTTCCACTACCGGAAGAAGGTGGGCAAGCTCCAGCTATCGATGGAGGTCGGCCCTCTCGAAGATCACGATCTTCGTGCCAAGCTCCTGACAAGCATCAAAGAGGCCGGTTTCAAGGTACCCGACGCGGCCATCGATCCAAGTGAGAAGAGGAAGTTCACGAGAATCCTGACGGAAGTGAAAAGGCTGAAAAGGAACGAGCAGGGCGAACCGGATGACAGCCCCGAATATGTCAAGGAGGTCGCCGAGGCTCTCTGGGAGAAGGCATGGGGGGAAGGGAAGAAGATTGTTGGAGTTCTTGAGAGCTTTGATTGGGGCGAGGGCTAACACTCCTGTATACCCATAGAACAAGACCTCCTGATCCCCTCATACCCAGACCTCCTCAGTCTAAGAATCTGAGACTCGGGGATCCTGGATTGTGGGGTCAGATGGGAACCTCGTCCGGTGCCTGATACCCAAGTGAAGGACGATAGGGACATGAGGAACCCCGAAGTGGCCGTCGCGGTCACATGACTCGCACTGGCGTTCACGCACGACGCCCGAGGTGCCCGAAGAGAACCTTGGCAGCACAGTCTGCGCACAAAGTTGGAAGACAGGCAGCGGTGCCTTTGACCGCGCATGAAGAACTTGACCCAAGACCCCTCCAAGACCGACTCTTTCCAGGGCCTCTGCGGTCTCGGTTCTCACGAGCACCTCTCGATCCAATGTCGTAAAGACCTGGCCCTTGGGGAACGTTGACGTGCCCAAGAGCAAGGGCCCCTCCTGAACAGCCCCTGTACCGCACAGAGAACATGCAGAGTCGAGGCTGTACTTGGTCCCGTATCCGGGCCCTCCGAACAGATTTGAAGGCGACGTAAGAACAGGAAGTCCTTCTTCATGCGAGTTCTAGAAGTCTGCCTCATCGACGCCGAAGATATGGGTGCCGGCCTTCCTGTGAGCGGTCCTGCAAATGGCGTCGACGTATCCCTTGAGCGGGTCGCCCGGATCCCTCCCTACTCTCGACTCGCCTTGTGCTCTCGACCGCCGCCTTCCAGCCGCCGCCTGGCTCGCACCTTGAGCTCCGCGGCCTGGCGCTTGAGGCGCCGCAGCCAGAGCCTCGCCCAGGCAAACTCCACGCCCAGGATGGCCAGACCCAAGGGAATGACGAGAAAAGCCGGACCGGGGAGAACGATCATCGCCACTCCGATGACAAGAACGGTCATCCCGACAACGAGCACGACGATCCGGCGCCCCTGACGGATGCCGACCTGCGCCAGATCCTCGAGGTGGTCGCGCAGCGGCGACCGGAGAGCGGCAGTGTCATCGCGCCCGGCGAGAACCGAGGCCGCCATGCCGACTATGAGCAGACCGCAGATGACGGCCAACGACACGACGTTCGGAATCGGGTAGTGATGCGAGAGGAGCATCTTGATGCCGACATAGGCAAGAACGAAGGCAAGGCTTGTCTTGATGTGGCGAAACCGGTGCAGCAGGCCAGCCAGGGCGAAATAGAGCGACCGCAGGCCGAGAATCGCAAAGACGTTCGACGTGAAGATGAGGAACGGATCTCTGGTGATGGCGAAGATCGCCGGAATCGAGTCGACGGCGAACATGACGTCGCTGCTCTCGACAAGAAGCAACGCCAGAAAGAGCGACGTGACGGCTCGCCTGCCATCTGCGAGGCGGACGAAGAATCGGCCTTGATGATCGTTCGCGACCGGATACGCGCGGCTCACCAGTTTTACGATCCAGCTCTCCTGCGGATTCAGATTGTCGTGCCTGAGCACCAGAATCCGCACCGACGACACGATGAGCACGACACCGAAGATGTAGATGACCCACTCCAGCCGATTGATCAGCACAACACCGGCGGCAATCATCAGCCCACGCAGCACGACAGCGCCCAGTACTCCCCAGAAGAGCAGTCGGTGCTGGTGCTCTGCCGGTACCTTGAAGTAGGCGAAGATCATGGCGATGACGAAGATGTTGTCGAGCGACAACGACTTCTCGAGCACATAGCCGGTCAAGAACTGAAGCGCCGCCTGCCGGCCTGATGCGTCGAGCCCTGCCCAGCTCCACTGGCCGACTGAGCCGCGCTCGTAGAGCAGATAGACGACGCAGTTGAACGCCAGGGCCAGGACGATCCAGAAGGCGGTCCAAGCCAGCGCTTCCGGCAGCCGTACGATTCGCCGACGCCGGTGAAAGACACCGAGATCGAGAGCCACGAGGGCCGCGATCACACCGAGGAACGCCAGCCACACCCAGATCGTCATCAGACTGGGGAGAATACCCCAGCACCGGAAGCGACCCGGGGAACGCGGGTGGCTTCCTTGAGCGAGCCCCAAGGGGCAGCTCGAGATGATGCAGCTCCCCTCCGAGAAGAGCGTGACGTCTGGTCTTTTACGGTGACCCGCCCGCAAGCGCGTCGTCGATCACCACGGAGAGATCCGCGCCTTCCGCAACCGAAGTGCCATTGCCGAGGACAACGCTCTCGCCGG
>JAOTUP010000310.1 GCA_029863825.1 Acidobacteriota bacterium
TCGATCGTATTCACTCCATCGAGCGAGACTTCGGTCGCCGAGACGGTGACCGCGTCGGGCAACAGCCCGGAAGCGATCGCACAGCTCGCGGCGACGGGCGTTCCTTGCGCGCCGTCGGGCGTGCGCACGCTGCCCGCCGCGACGGTGAGCGACACTCGCATCGAGGAAGCGTGTGCAACGCTCGCTGCCAACGCCTACGTGATTGCCGCCGGCGGCAACGTGACCTTCAAAGCCGGCCAAGCCGTCGTGCTGGGGAATGGATTCGAAGTCGCCGCAAGCGGCCGGTTCGCTGCTTTCTGAGGCGCTGCTACTCGCCGTCACGCCGCGCGATGACGCGGTCCAAGCGGTCCGAGGTGAGCGGCTCCAGGCCGGCGCCGGTGCGCACGATGGTCTCCTCGCGCCTGGGACTGGTGGAGACCAGTCCGATCGGAGCTCCGACGAGCTCCTCGGCGAGCCGCACGTAGTCGCGCGCCTCCGCCGGCAGGTCGTCGAACTCGAGGATGCCGTCGGTCGGCGCCTTCCATCCCGGAACGGTTTCGTATTGCGGCTCGGCGGCGGCGATCTCCTCGAGCGTCGACGGAAACTCGGTCGTCTCGCGGTCGCCGATCCGGTAGGCGGTGCAGATCTTGATCTCCTCGAAGGTGTCGAGAACATCGAGCTTCGTCAGCGCGATCGAGTCGACGCCGTTGATCATTTGTGAATAGCGCGCCACGACCGTATCCAGCCAGCCGCAGCGGCGGGGCCGGCCGGTCGTCGTCCCGAACTCGTTGCCGCGCTCGCGCAGGAAGTCGCCGCGCTCATCGGTCAGCTCGGCGGGAAACGGACCCCGGCCCACCCGCGTCGTATATGCCTTGAGAATGCCCAGAACACCGCTGAGTCTCTTCGGCGGAACGCCGGTCCCGGTGCACACGCCGCCCGCCGTCGAGTTGGAGCTGGTGACATATGGGTAGGTCCCGTGGTCGACGTCGAGCAGCGTTCCTTGCGCGCCTTCGAAGAGTACCGCGAGCCCGTCATCGATCCAGCCATTGAGGAGCTGCGCCGTGTCCCGGACCATCGGCTCGAGCCTCGCACCCCACCCGCGGCACAGCGCCGTGAGGGCGTCGGCGTCGGGCCGGGAGGCGTCGAGCTGCGCCAGTTCGTCACCCAGACGCCGCACGAGGGCATCGAGCCGACTGTCTCCACTCCCGCCGATGATCTCGCCGACCCGCACGCCGAAGCGCGAGATCTTGGTCTCGTACGCGGGGCCGATCCCGCGAGCCGTGGTGCCGATCCGGTCCGCGCCGCGAGCCCGCTCTCGAGCGCCGTCGAGCTCGATATGAGCCGGCAACAGAAGGTGCGCCCGATCGGAAACGAAGAGTCGACCTGTCCAGTCGATGCCGTGCCCTGCAAGCCCTTCGAGCTCCTCGAAGAAAGCATCCGGATTGAATACCATCCCGTTGCCGAGGACGCAGCGCATCTGCGGGTGAAGGACGCCCGACGGAATGAAGTGAAGGGCGAAGTGGCTGTCGCCGAAGCGCACCGTATGCCCGGCGTTGTTGCCACCCTGATAGCGCGCTACGGCATCGAACGCCGGGCACAGAAGATCGACGATCTTCCCCTTCCCCTCGTCCCCCCACTGCATACCGATGATGACGGTATTGGCCATCGCCGAGCCCTCGCGTGTCGTTCGTCCAGTAGAATCGAGGTGGTGGCCGCTATGCCGCCCGCGTCCTCTCGGCAACTATGAGACAAAGCCGCACGGTGGTCAAATGCAGCGCCGTTTGCGCCGCATCAAAGGCCTCACACAGAGGAATCATCGGAAACATCCGACCCTGCGACTACGTAGGTACCAACGACGGAAGTAACCGTCGATCTGGAGGCAAATCATGCGCCATCTGGTCCTGATACTCGGTTTTCTCGTCGCTCTCTCGCAGGCGGCAGTGGGCGGCGAGGTCCGCGAACTCAACCGCTCGTTTACGCTCGAGAGCCAGAGCTCGATCCGGCTCGATATGCCGGTGGCGGAGGTCAACGTCGTCGGCTCGAGCGGCCGCACTGTGGAGACCGAGTTCACCGCCACCTGCAAGCGCGATCAGGATTGCGACGAGGTGCTCCGGCACCTCGACTTCGAGAGCCATGGCAGCCAGAACACCCTGCGCGTAGATCTCGTCGGCTATCCGAAGTGGGGCAAGGGCCGGCTCGAGCTCGAGGGTGTGGTGCGCGTCCCGAAATCAGTCGACGTCGAGATCGAGCTAGGCGTCGGCGAGCTCGATATCAAGGGGCTCGAAGGCGACGTGCGGGTCGAGCTCGGCGTGGGCGAGATCAACGCCTGGATCGAGCGCGCCAAGACACGCTCCGTCACTCTGGATGCGGGTGTGGGCGAGGTCGAGCTGTACGGCACCGACCGGCGAGTCGCAGGACGACGCTCGATGCTGGTGGGAAGCGAGGTCTACTGGGACGAGGGGCCGGGCAAGGCCCGGGTCTTTCTGGAAGTCGGCGTCGGCGAAATCTCGGTGTGGATGGAATGAAGAGGTGCCGGGCCTGCAAGATGCATGTTGGGCCCTGAGCGCGAGCCAGAGCGCACCGCCCCTGCAAGTTGCATCTTGCAGGCCCGGCACCGGTGCGCTAGCGACTGCTGATCATCCAGCTGTCGAGCCGGTCGAGGGCCTGGTCGAGATCACTGAGGACATGGGTCACCGGCCCTGCCAGGTTCTCACCCAGACCGCAACCGTCCCACAGACACGATTCCTGCTCCAGGAGATCGACTCGTAGTCGCACTCCGTGTTGCGCGAAGAGCGGCTCCAGCTCCTCGCGCCGCTTCCACAGCTCCTGCCTTGTCGCTTCGTAGGCGTGTTCGACGACTCGGCGACGGGAGGAAAAGCGGAAGATGTTGGTGAAGAACATCCGGTAGTCGTCTCGACGTGGCTCCAGCAACAGCACGTGGGCACCGTTATAGCGATCTTCGTAGCACGCGAGGCCCGCTTCCAGGCGCGAATGAATCAGCGTGCGGAATGTCTGCGAAAGCACCGCGGGCCAGCCGCGATCGATGAGCTTGCCGCGGCGCATGATCCCCCGTTCGACGGCACTTTGCGTATCGACGGGAACGATCGGGTTGAGGCAGATCACCAGATCCGCCCCCTCGTCGAGAGCCACCGAGGCGTGCAGGGTCTTGCGCAGCACCCCGTCGACGTAGTGGCGGCCGTTGATCTCCACCGGTGAGTAGAGACCCGGCAGCGCACCGCTGGCCTGCACGGCGGTCGAGATCGGCACGTCGTCGAAACCCGGCTCGCCGAAACGCACCGCCTCGCCCGAGTCCAGGTCTACGGCCACGACATAGAGAAGCCGATCGAGCTTTCGAAAGTCGTCCGTTCGACCCTTGATGCTGTAGATCTTTTCGAGATAGGCACGCACTGGCTCGCTGTCGAAGAAACCCACCGGCAAGGCGCGACCCAACCGCGTGAAGGAATCGAAGAGCCCGATGTCTCGCGGGTTTCGCAGATAGTCGTAGACCGCCTGCCATACCAGGCGCGGCAGCATGGTGGTACGTCCCAGGATCTCGCCAAAGGCCGGCTGGAGGAACGTCTCAGCGACGAACGGGTGCTCGCCGGGCTCGTGCTTGACGATCGCCCGGCACATCTGTTTGGTCGTCAGGTCGTTGGCCAGATTGGCGGCCAAGAACGCCCCCGCACTGACCCCGACGTCGCCGTGCAG
>JAOTUP010000311.1 GCA_029863825.1 Acidobacteriota bacterium
TGCGTCTTCGTTTCGAATTCCGGCCAGTCGATCGTCAGGCTCTCGGGCCACCTCTTCGCCAGCCAGCTCGCCATCACCCAGTAGAAGCGAAAATAGATGTCGGTGCCGGCGATCCCGCTGTTGGCAAGAGCTCGCCGGTTCCGCCTGAGATCGGAGCGCCGGGCAAAGCTCACCAGCACGGCACTCGCCGCAGCGTGAACGTCCGCGTTGTCCGGGTAGGCGTGAATGAAGCACACCAGTTCGTGCAACTCCTCCACCTCGCCCGATGTCTCGAGACGCCGCCGCACGAGCTGGCGCAAGAGACCGAGGCGCTCGTGCGCCGTGTCCTCCCCGAAGATCGCGTGAAGGGAGGACAGGCGTCGCAGCAGTGATTGGCTCGAGGCGGGCATGTCGGCTCGAATGATAGCGCCCGGAGGCGATCTCGCGGCGGTCCACGTCACTCCCCGCCGCTCATGCCAAAGCCCGCGAATCGCTAACCTCTCATCCGAAACAGGCTATTGTCTCGGGCGAACACCTGTCGATCAGGACTTCGATTCTCCCAGTCGTGGTCCGGGCAAGCCGAGCGCGATGATACTTTCAAGAACTACGGGACCGGAATAGCTGAGACTCGGCCGACTGATTCGGTTCGACTCGAGCCGGCGTTGGAGGTTTGGATGAAGAAAGTGAGAATCGCCGACTGGGAATCGCTCACCGATCGACAACCAGCACACGCTTTTGTCGCCAAGGTCGACCTCGTCGTGGTGCGCTTCGGCGACGACGTCTCGGTCCTCTACGGGCGCTGCCAGCACCGCGGAGCGCTCATGGCAGACGGCTTCATTCGCGGCAAGGACATCATCTGCGGTGTCCACAATTGGGACTACGAGCTCGACAGCGGAGTGAGCTCTTACAGCCCGGACGAGCGGCTGCACAAGTTCAGCGCCTGGGTCGAAGACGGCGGCGTCTGGGTCGACGAGGACGAGATCGCGGCGTGGGAGAGGGACAACCCCCAGCCCTATGTGCGCGACGTCTACCAGGGGATCTACCAGGACCATTCGAAGGGCAGTCCTGCAGAGCCGCACGTCAAGCTCATCCGCTCGCTGGCCGACCATGGCCTCGAGAAGTACGGCCATCACGGCCCGGTCGCCGCCATGGGTGTGCCGCGAACCGAACTGCCGGTTTGGGAGGATATCCAGTTCGTCACCGCCCAGCTTGCCCGCGTGCCGCAGCTCGACGACGTGCCGGTGGGCACCGAACTCGTCGTCGGCCCACGAGCCGACAAGCCCCTGACTCTCGAGATTCCGATCATCGTCTCCGACATGTCGTTCGGGGCTCTGTCGCTCGAGGCCAAGGTCGCTCTGTCGAAGGGTGCCGAGCTTGCCGGCACCGGCATCTGCTCCGGCGAAGGCGGCATGCTCCCCGAAGAGCAGGAAGCCAACGAGCGATATTTCTACGAACTCGCCTCGGCGCGATTCGGCTTCTCCATGGACAAGCTGGAGCGGGTTCAAGCGTTTCATTTCAAGGGTGGACAAGGCGCCAAGACCGGGACCGGCGGGCATCTTCCGGGCGAGAAGGTGCAGGGCAAGATCGCCGAAGTACGGCAGCTCGAGCCGGGGACGCCGGCCATCTCTCCGGCACGGTTCCCCGAGTGGGACGACGAAGACCCTTTCCGCCATTTCGCCGATGAGGTGCGCGAGCGCTCGGGCGGGATTCCGATCGGCTTCAAGCTCTCGGCGCAGCACATCGAGGACGACATCGATGCGGCGCTCCGGATCGGCGTCGACTACATCATCCTCGACGGCCGTGGCGGCGGCACCGGAGCGGCTCCGCTCCTGTTCCGGGACAACATCTCGGTCCCGACGCTGCCGGCCCTGGCGCGAGCGCGCCGCCACCTCGACAAACGCGGCAAGTCGGGCGACGTGACTCTTTTCATCACCGGAGGTCTGCGAACGGCCGCCGATTTCGCCAAGGCACTGGCTCTCGGCGCCGACGGTATCGCGGTATCGAACTCGGCGATCCAGGCAATCGGCTGCCTCGGGATGCGCGCCTGCCACACCAACAACTGCCCGGTCGGCATCGCCACCCAAAAGACACACCTGCGCGCGCGCCTTCCGGTAGATGAAGCTGCCGAACGTCTGGCACGTTTCTTCAGCGCCTCTGTCGAGCTTATGCAGGTGCTGGCGCGCGCCTGCGGTCACATTCATCTGAACCAGTTTCGACGAGAGGACCTCACGACCTGGAAGCGTGATGTCGCCTACCTGACCGGTGTCGCCTACGGCGGCGCGGTCGAGATTTGAATCGAGAGGCTTGGACGCAATGAGAAGAGGAAACAGCGTATCGTATCCGGTGCCGCGCCCCGGACGGCAGCGCCATCTCGAGTGGGTGGTCATGAGGTCTTTCACACATGAAAACGGTTTGAATCGATGATGGAGACGTTCGCAGGCTGGCTGCTCGCGGCGCTGGGAATCTACGTCGCTGCCGGCGCCCTGTTCGCGGTCGCCTTCGTGATGGGTGGTGTGCAGCGAATCGATCCTCAAGCGGAAGGCGGAAGCTGGGGCTTTCGGCTGGCGATCCTGCCGGCCAGCGCCGCGCTCTGGCCGCTTCTGGCGCGTCGCTGGCTGCGCGGCCTGCCACCGCCCGAGGAGCACAACCCACACCGTGACCTGGCCCGTTCAGGGGATGCAGGATGATCAGGCCGCTGCGCCGTCGTCATGGCTGGATGGTCGCGCTCGTCGCCGCCGCGGTCGTTGTGCTGTTTCTCGCCGCCCTCGCAGCGCGTCCCGAGCCGGCGCTCCAGGAGAGTCTCCCGCACGCCATCGGGAACATCGAGCAAGATGCCGGTGAGATAGCCAACGAGCCGGCGCACGAAACCGGGCTGCAAGGGGACGAGCGGTGAGCCACGCCTACCGTGCCGTCGGCTGGAACCGACAGAAGCGCGTCTACGACCTGGCGCTTGCGGGCGGCGCGGTGCTTTATCTCGGCGTCTTCGTTGGCGCTGGAGCACTCTTGCGGCCCAACGCCACCGTCGAGACCCTGCTCATCCGCGCCTTTGGCACCGCCGCGTTTCTCCTCTTGCACATCATTCTCTCGATCGGCCCGCTCTGCCGCCTCGATCCACGGTTCCTGCCGCTTCTCTACAACCGCCGCCATCTCGGCGTGACGATGTTCGTTCTCGCCCTCGCACATGGCGGCTTTTCGGTTGTCCAGTTCCACGCCTTCGGCAACGTCAACCCGCTGGTGAGCGTCCTGACGTCGAACGGCCGCTGGGGTGATCTCGCGCAGTTCCCCTTTCAGCCCCTGGGCCTCGTCGCGCTGGTCATCCTCTTCTTGATGGCTGCCACAAGTCATGATTTCTGGCTCGCCAATCTCACGCCACCGGCGTGGAAGACGCTTCATATGATGGTCTACGTCGCCTATGGGCTGTTAGTCCTCCACGTCGCTCTCGGCGTGCTGCAGGCAGAGAGGCATCCGCTCGCTGCGGGTCTTCTGGCAGCGGGTCTCGCGTGGGTATTCGGCGTTCATCTCCTCGCGGCATGGCGCGAGCAGTCGGGCGATCGAGAGCTCGACGGCACGCGCGCGGCAGACGGCTTCGTCGAGGTCTGTTTGGTGGCCGACATCCCGGAGAAGCGAGCACGCGTCGTGTGTCTCTCCGGGGAACGGGTCGCCGTCTTTCGCTACGACGGGAAGGTCTCGGCGGTGTCCAACGT
>JAOTUP010000312.1 GCA_029863825.1 Acidobacteriota bacterium
TCAGGCCTGGGTGTGGATCGACGATACCGGCCTCAACGACAATACAGTCGAGTACCACGCCGAGAGTCTCACCAACTTCATCACCCAGCAGACCCTCGAGCGAGCTCTCTCCTCGGTGATACAGCGGGAGCGGCTGCAGACTGGAGGGTACGACGTCGAACGGATAGGCGAGCTCATCCGCTCAGTCGACCTCGAGACCGTGCGCGTATCCGCAGAAGGCAGCAAAGCCGACGCCGGCATTGGCGGTTTCGCCCTGGCCATCTTTCTCTTCATGGTGCTCTACATGACGACTCTGCTGTACGGCAACCAGGTGATGCTCGGCGTGCTCGAGGAAAAAAACTCCCGCATCGTGGAGATCTTGATTGCCACGGTTCGCCCGCTCGAGCTGATGCTCGGGAAGCTCATCGGGATCGGTCTCATCGGACTGACACAACTCTCCATCTGGGTCGCGACGGCACTGCTGCTGACGGCTCCGGCGCTCGTCGGTCTTGCCACCGCGCTGCCCGAAAACGTCGAGATTCCGACGCTTTCGGTCGCTCTCATCGCCCATTTTCTCGCTCTCTTCATTCTCGGCTACTTCCTGTATGCGACCTTCTACGCCATGGTCGGCTCGGCTTTCAACAATCCACAGGAGGCGCAGCAACTCGCCTCGCTGGCTGTCGTCTTCGTAGTCCTGCCATGGCTCTTCTTCATGCCCATTCTGAATGACCCGGACTCGACTCTGGCTGTCGTGACCTCGTTGATACCGATGTTCACGCCGACTCTCATGATGTTGCGAATTGCAGTGAAAATGCCGCCGGCGTGGCAGCTTCTTCTCGGCTATGTGCTGACATTCGCCTCGTGCCTGGCCATGACCTGGCTCTGCGCTCGCATCTACCGTGTCGGAATTCTCATGTACGGCAAGAAACCGACGCTCAAGGAGGTGTGGCGCTGGATTCGCTACGCCTGACCTGCTCGCAGTCTGTGAGCTCGCTGTAACAACACGATCGAGCCAACACCATCGAGCACTGGCCACCTTCGTAGCATCCGGTATGATGCGTTGGCTCTTTCGAAAGGGGACGTCGTGAATCTGGTCAGCCTTCTCGGTCTCGTCACGCTTCTGGCTCTGGCATGGGCCCTTTCGGTCCATCGCCGTGACGTCAAGCTGCGGCCGATCTTCTGGGGCCTTGGACTGCAGTTTCTCTTTGCGCTGATCATTCTGCGAGAAGACGTCTGGAGCTTCGTGGGAATGGCGCTCCTGGCTCTTCTCATCGTCACCTATCTTCTGCGCGGCAACGAGACGCGGCGCCAGGGATGGGGGGCGACGCTGGCGATCGTTGCCGTCGGGCTAGGCGTCGGCGCCGCCCTCCATGCAACGCCAATCATCCTCGGCTGGCTCTGCCTGGCCGTTCTCCTCGTGCTTGTTCTCAACGCACAGTTCCGCTTCCGACCGGCGATTCAGCCGTTCACCGGCGCCCTCTTCGTTCTCCTCGGTGCCGCCGTGTTGGTGTCACGTGGACTTCACGGTCAGAAGCTGTTCGCCACCCTCAGCACCAAAGTGGCCAGCTTTCTCAACCTCTCCGACTACGGTGCCCGGTTCTTGTTCGGGAATCTTTCGGATCCGCAGTACTTCTTTCCCGGCGACACCTCGTTCTGGCCGGGGTTCGGGTTCCTCTTCGCCTTCAAGGTCTTGCCGACCATCGTCTTCTTCGGCGGCTTCATGGCCGTCCTCTATCATCTCGGCATCATGCAACGAGTCATCGAAGGCATGGCGCACTTCATGCGCTGGACGATCGGTACGAGCGGCGCCGAGACTCTGTCGTGCTCGGCCAATATCTTCGTCGGTCAGACCGAAGCGCCGCTCCTGATCAAGCCATTCCTCGATGGCATGACGCGCTCGGAGCTATTGACTGTCATGGTCGGTGGTTTTGCCACTATCGCTGGCGGCGTGCTCGCCGGCTACATCGCGATGGGCGTACCGGCAGGGCATCTCATCGCCGCCAGCGTCATGTCGGCACCGGCAGCGCTGGTCATCGGCAAGATCATCTTCCCGGAGAAGGAGCACTCCGAGACCGCCGGCGACGCCAAGCTCCCGGATATCGAAGTCGGCGGCAACGTCATCGAAGCGGCCTCGAACGGCATCACCGATGGGCTCAAACTGGCGGTCAACGTCGGCGCCATGTTGCTTGGCTTCATCGCCCTCATTGCGGTTCTGGACGTGATGCTCAACTGGGTCGATTCGCTGATCGACGGCCGGCTGCTCCACGGCGTCGTGGTCACCTACTCCAGCGGCGGGATGTCGCCGGTGACCAGTGAGTTTGCGGGTATCTTCCCGGGCTCGCTGCAGACACTCTTCGGCACCATTCTGCGGCCTCTCGCCTGGCTCATGGGCGTTCCCTGGCAAGATGCCGCCTCTGTCGGGAATCTCCTCGGGATCAAGCTGTCGCTCAACGAGTTCGTCGCCTTCGGTCAATTGGGCTCTTACATCCAGGGCGATATGCTCTCGGAGCGGGCGACCATCATCTCGACCTACGCACTCTGCGGATTCGCCAACTTTTCTTCGATCGGCATCCAGATCGGGGGGATCTCTGCGATCGCCCCGCACCGCAAGGCCGACCTGGCGAAAGTCGGGCTGCGAGCGATGTTCGGCGGCGCCATCGCCTCATGGACGACCGCGACAATCGCCGGCATCCTCGTCGTCTAGCATGCTCGCGATAGATTCAGTCCCCACCCGTCCCTTTTCGTATCACTCATTTCAGAGGACATCCGATGACGTGGAAGACCTGCACTTTGTCACTGATCCTGGCGGTTGCCTGGGGCTGCCAACAGCACGCTGCCGAGGTTCACGAAGCGTCCCCCCCGTCGAGTAGTGCCGCGGCGCCGCTCGGTGCAGGGTCGACGGCGGCCGCGCCAGAGCTCCTGCCGAACCAGAAGACTCCGCTGGAGGGGATCATCTCGGGAGGTCAGCCCATGCCGGAGCAGCTCCGGGCTGCGCGTGACGCCGGTTACAAAACAGTGATCAACCTGCGTCGACCCAGCGAGAGCGGCGTCGGCAACGAGCCGGAGATCGTCGCCGGATTGGGAATGGAGTACCTGTCGATTCCGATCGATGACGCCGCCGGTCTGACGAAAGAGAATACCGCCGCATTCACCAGCGCTCTCGAGAGCGCCGAATACCCGATCGTCCTGCACTGTAGCAGCGGCAATCGCATCGGCGCGCTCTTTGCTCTCAAAGCCTACTGGATCGACGGTAAGAACGCCGAGGAGGCTCTGGAGATCGGTCTCGCAGCCGGACTCACGCGCCTCGAGACTGCGGTCGAGAAGATCCTCGAAGGCGAATCCGGGACCTGACGACGCGTTCCCTGACGCTGAGCCGGGCGCTCGACTCGTTGAGGCGCGCTACGCAACCAGGCGACTTGCCGCTACAGCTCCGCCGAGGCGCCGCCCCAAAGCCCCGAGGCGAGATCATCGACGACTAGGCCGAGCCAAACCTGATCGTCGGTCACGTCGAGCGGCAGTCGATAGGGTGATTCGTCGAAGACGATCTCTCGAACGAGCATCTCCGGTGACCCGTCCTCTCGTGCGATGGCGAGAGTGAGTCGCAGCCGCCGCTCGCCCAGCTCGGCGCCGGCTTCGAGATCTCGAACCGACACCACGAGCGTTCCCCGGCGATCGGCATAGCTCCTCGAGTCTTCGACGA
>JAOTUP010000313.1 GCA_029863825.1 Acidobacteriota bacterium
GGGCAGATAATCAAGCAAAGTCGGGGGAGGATCTCCGGCCGACCGCCCCGACAGATGTCGCGAGTAGTTTTCGATGCCATGGCAATAACCGATCTCGCGCAACATCTCGAGGTCGAAGCGAGTTCGTTGTTCGAGACGCTGACGTTCCAGGAGTCGGCCCTCGGCCTCCAGCGCAGCGAGCCTCTCCTCGAGCTCTTTCTCGATCCCTGTGATCGCTTTCAGCAGCTGATCGCGCGGCGTCACATAGTGCGTCTTCGGGAACACGGCGAGACGCTCAAGATCCTCCAACGAATCGCCGGTCAGAAGATTGAATCTCGAGACCCGCTCGATCTCATCACCAAAGTACTCGATGCGAAAACCCGACTCTTCGTAGGCCGGGAAGATCTCCAGCACGTCACCTCGCAGGCGAAAGCTCCCCGGAAAGAGATCCAGTGCGGTTCGCTCGTACTGCATCTCGACCAGTCGCGAAAGCGCGACCTCCAGGCCCTGCTCATCCCCACGGCTGAAGAACTGCAGCATCCCGAAGAAGGCCTCCGGCGAGCCGAGGCCGTAGATGCACGACACCGACGCCACTATGAGAACGTCCCGCCTTTCAAAAAGAGCTTTGGTCGCACGCAGGCGAAGCCGATCGATCTGCTGATTGATGCTGGTTTCCTTTTCGATATAGGTGTCGCTCTGCGGCACGTAAGCCTCCGGTTGGTAGTAGTCGTAGTAGGAAACGAAGTACTCGACCGCGTTTTCCGGAAAGAAGCTCCGAAACTCCTGAAAGAGCTGTGCCGCTAGTGTCTTATTGTGAGACAGCACGAGCGTCGGCCGATTGAGCGATTCGATGACCTTGGCAATCGTAAAGGTCTTGCCCGACCCGGTCACACCGAGAAGAACCTGGTCACGGAGTCCATTCTCGACTCCCGCCACCAGTTCTTCGATTGCCGCCACCTGATCGCCCTGTGGTGTGAAAGGGGATACGACCTTGAAGTCGGCCATCAGGATCTCTCGAGATCCCGAGAAAGGTTGAGCTTTTGCCGATGCGCGTCGTGCACCAGGGCACCAGGACCGCTCACGCGCTCGCCACCGGCCGTTGCTCCCCCGCGAGCGATGGATAAGAGGCTGCGTCCCCCGGGGTGCTCCCGGAAGTTGCGTCGATACCGGCGAGCTGTTCCAGGGCCTCAGTGAGCTCCAGAACGCTCTCACGATCCAGAGTGTCTCCAGGCCGGGGGGGCGAGGCCAGAACCCGCTGCAGGCGCTGCAGACCGCCGGGATCCAGATTCCCTGCGCGGATGGCAGCGAGCGCCCCTTCAAACGCCTGGTTCAGCCGCTGTCTCTCGTTCTCACTCAGGTCCGGCGGCAGGCTCTGAATGACCACGCCCCGATACTCTTCGACCGCGAACTCGAGGAGATCCCGAGCCTTCCACATGAGCGCCACCAGTCCCAGCGCGACGACGAGGAGAAGAACCAGACAGCCAATGACGGCGGGCTTGCCGCATCCGGAAAACTGCACCGGCTCGGTGTGAAACGGCTCGGGAGCGGGAATGTCATCTTGCTGATTCATGTCGTGGCTCATCCTATCGAAACGGGAGCCGTATAATCGTGCGGTCATGGGTAGCGACTCCGCTTTCAGCCGCGAGAACAGGAGTTTCCTTTCCAAGCTCGTCCGCTTCGCCTGGCCTCTCGTGCTGGTTGTCTTCCTCGGCATTCTTGGCGGTATCGGCTTTGCGACTGTTATCGACGTTCCAAGGGTCGATACGCTGTCGGCGTTCTCTCCGAGCCTGATCACAGAGATCCGTGACTCTTCTGGCACGGTATTCGCTACCTTTGCCAAGGAGCGCCGGCTCTTGCTGTCCGAAGGAAAGGTCCCGGAAGTCGTGCAGCACGCGCTCCTCTCCGGCGAAGACCGCAACTTCCTCCAGCATGGCGGCGTCGACGCCGAGGGGGTTCTGCGGGCGGCGTTCAAGAACCTGCTGCAGCGCCGTTTCATTGGAGGATCGACGATCACGATGCAGCTGGCGCGAAAGCTCTTCCTGCATCCCAAGAAACTCTGGCGACGCAAGATCGAGGAAGCATTCCTCGCCGTCGAACTCGAAAAGAGGCTCAGCAAGGACCAGATTCTGACGCTCTACTGCAACGTCATGTTCTTCGGACACGGCAACTACGGAATAGAGGCGGCATCCCAGTCCTTCTTCGGCAAGCCGGCCAGCGAGCTGCTGGTAGACGAGGCGGCGACATTGATCGGCATTCTGCAGCGCCCGAGCGACTACAGTCCCTACCGCCGGCCCGATCTCGTGCTGGGGCGACGAGATTACGTTCTCCGCCGCATGCGGGAAGAGGGATATCTCTCGGACGCCGATTTCGAGACCGCCGTCTCTCGCCCCCTGGAGGTCGTGACACGAACGGCAGAACAGTTGATCGCACCGTACTTCGCCGAAGAAGTGCGCAAAGACATCGAGCAGAAGCTGGGGAGCACGGCTCTCCTCGAGCAGGGTCTTGTCGTCTCGACGACGCTGGATCGTGAGATCCAAGCAGCCAGCGAGAGCGCCCTTCGCAATGGCCTCATTCGCCTGGACCGTCGCCTGCGGGGTTGGAAAGGCGTGGTCGAGCGCGTCGAGTCGGAGACAGATCCCGTGAAGGTGTCGGGGCGGACAACGCCGAACCTCACACCGGGCGTGTGGAACCAAGGCCGGGTCATTGATGTCGAACCGGAGGGAGCGGACGTCAGCCTGGGGCCGGAGGTCCTGCGCCTGGACCGAACAGGGATCCGCTGGACCGGACGGTCGAGATTAACGGACATCGTGCGTCCGGGCGACCTCATCTGGGTGAGTGTCCGCGACGACGACTCGAGTGATCCCGACGCCGAGGCACGTCTCGAGCTTCAGCAGATACCGGAGCTCGAAGGCGCCGTACTCGTCCTCGAATCCGCTTCGGGGGCCATCCGCGCTATGGTCGGCGGCTGGAATTTCACGACCAGCAAGTTCAACCGTGCAACTCAGGCGAGGCGCCAGGTCGGATCAGCCTTCAAGCCCTTCGTTTTCGGTGCCGCCCTCGAGGCCGGCTTTACCGCTGCCGACACCTTCTTCGACGCTCCTACTGCCTTTCCGGCCGAGACCCGGGAACCCACCTACAGTCCGCGAAACTACTACCGGGAGTACTACGGAATCGCCACGATGCGGAGGGCGCTCGAGAAATCGATGAACGTCACGGCGGTCAAAGTCATGGATCTTGTCGGACCGGATGCCGTGGTGGATTTCGCCCAGCGCTCGGGCATCGCCTCACCGCTCCCTCCAGTGCCGAGCCTAGCGCTTGGTTCCGCCGACCTCACACCCTTGGAGCTGGCCTCTGCATTCGCCGCGATAGGCAACCAGGGACTCTACGTTCAACCGTACCTCATCGAAGAGATCAGCGATGCGACGGGACGGACCATCCAGTCCCATCGCATGCAAGCGCGAAAGGCGATGGACCCGGAGATCGCCTACGTCCTGACGCACATGCTGGAAGGGGTGGTCGACCAGGGCACCGCGACCGACGCCCGCCATTTGGAAGTCGACCTGGCCGGCAAGACGGGCACGACCGACGACTACTCGGACGCCTGGTTCGTCGGCTTCACTCCCCGCTACACGATTCTCGTCTGGGTCGGTCATGACGCCAAGCGGCCAATCGGCCGCAACATGTCAGGGGCGGTCGCCG
>JAOTUP010000314.1 GCA_029863825.1 Acidobacteriota bacterium
GACGATAAACGCCACTCCTGCCGACGTCGTCGTCGAAGGCACACCCATCGAGTTGAGTCGAATACTCTCGGTCAACAAGCCGGTCGCGAACGTGTCCTACGAGCTCGAGGAACTCGAACCGGGACGGCTCCAGAACGCCATCGAAGAAGCAATCGCCATCTCGTGATCGCGACCCGCCGAATGTTTCGTTGACGCTCCTTCTGCCCGGCTCTATACTGCCGTCTTCGAGTTTCTCGGGTTGGCGCCCGTCCTGTTCGGACACGCCAATGGGAGAATCTGGGGTGTTCTTTGAGCCAAGAGCTTTGCGTATGAGCAAGAGACGACGGGGCCGCGAGATGGCTTTGCAGATGCTGTACCAAAGTGAATGCGGGAGAAGCGCCGGTTCTGAAGTGCTGGCACGATTCGATCCGTCGAGTTTTGGCGATGACAACAAGAACGGAGCTGGCGCCGATGCCGGTCGCCGGGATGGACGGGCGCTCGAGTACGCGCGAGAGCTCTTTGCCGGCACCATCGAACATCAGCAAGAAATCGATTCTCTGATTCGCAGCCAGGCTGAGCACTGGAGGCTGGAGAGAATGCCCGCCGTGGATCGCAACATCCTGCGGCTTGCGGCATTTGAATTCCTCTACGAGGTCGACGTGCCCAAGTTGGTTGTGATCAACGAAGCGATCGAGCTCGCAAAGCGTTTTGGCTCTGAAGACTCGGGTCGGTTTGTCAACGGACTTCTGGACGGTTTACTCAAGAGTCACGCCTTCCCCGGCGCACTGACTTAGAACAGGGGAGAGCGGGGGCGATGGCGAGATGAGCGATTACGACCACAAACGGATCGAGGCCAAGTGGCAGGGCCGCTGGGAGAAGCAGCGCGCTGCCGAGATCGATTTGCGCAATCCTCGGGACAAGTACTACATGCTGATGATGTTCCCGTATCCCTCGGGCGATCGACTGCATGTCGGGCACGGCCGCAACTACATCCTCGGTGATGCTGTCTACAGATACCTGCGGATGCGCGGCAAGAGACCGCTCAACCCGATGGGCTGGGATTCATTCGGCCTGCCGGCAGAGAACGCGGCGATTCAGCGCAACGTCCATCCACAGGACTGGACGTTCAACAACATTGCGGTGATGAAGGAGCAGTTCAAACGCTGGGGAATCCTCTATGACTGGTCGAAGGAAGTCACTTCCTGCCGACCCGAGTATTACAGGTGGAATCAGTGGCTCTTCCTTCGCATGCTCGAAGAAGGGCTTGCCTACAAGAAGAAAGCGCCCGTCAATTGGTGCCCGAGCTGCCGGACTGTGCTGGCCAACGAACAGGTGGCCGACGGCAGGTGCGAGCGCTGCCGAGCGGAGATCGTGCAGAAGGACCTGGAGCAGTGGTTCCTCGGAATTACCAGGTATGCAGAGCGATTGCTCGCCGGGCTGGACGGTCTTACGGGCTGGCCGGAGCGGGTTCGCGTGATGCAGCGGAACTGGATCGGGCGCTCGGAAGGGGCGGACCTGGATTTCGAGATCCCGGCGGTCGACGAGTCATTGACCGTCTTCACGACCCGGCCCGACACCATCCATGGAGCTACATTCATGGTGCTGGCTCCGGAACACGCTCTGGTTCCGCGTCTCATTCAGGCCCACCCTGAGCGAGCGGAGGTCGAATCGTGGATCGACCGGATCCGCAACACCCCGCGAGTTCAGCGTCAGGGCGAGGATGTGGTGACGGAAGGGCGCGACACCGGTACGACCGCGGTGAATCCTGCAACGGGACAGCAGATCCCGATCTGGCTGGCGAACTACGTCCTCGCTGACTATGGCACCGGCGCCATCATGGCGGTGCCGGCGCACGACGCCAGAGACCTCGAGTTCGCGCGCCAGAATGGCCTTCCCGTGCGGCTCGTCTACCATCCGACCGATCGCGACCTAGATCCGAGCTCAATGACCGAACCGGTGCTGCACGAGGGTGTCGTACGCGGCGCCGAGCCGTTCGACGGCTGCGAGGACGGGCCCGAGACCATTCGTCGGTTCATCGACTGGTCGGAAAGCGAGGGCTGGGGTCGATCACGAGTCACCTACCGCCTGAGAGATTGGCTTATCTCGCGCCAGCGGTACTGGGGAACACCGATTCCCGTCATCTACTGCGACGGGTGTGGAATCGTGCCGGTGCGGGACGAGGACCTCCCGGTCGAACTGCCGTACGGGGTCGAGCTCACGGGCACAGAGGGCAACCCGCTGGCACGAAGCGAGGAATTCACCATAACCACGTGTCCGCGCTGCGGCACGTCAGCTCGTCGGGAAACCGACACGATGGACACGTTCGTCGACAGCTCGTGGTACTTCCTGCGCTACCTCTCGGCCAAAAACGACCAACAGATGTTCGACTCGAGCCTGGCCCGTGACTGGATGCCGGTCGACCAGTACATCGGCGGCATCGAGCATGCGATCCTGCATCTTCTCTACGCTCGATTCGTCACCAAAGTGCTTTTTGACTTCGGCATGATCGAGGTCGATGAACCCTTCACGAATTTGTTTAACCAGGGAATGATCACCCACTTTTCCGCTGCCTCCGGTCGGGTTGAGAAGATGTCGAAGTCGCGCGGCAACACGGTTTCCCCCGACGACCTCATCGAGCGCATGGGGGCGGACACGGAGCGTGTGTACACGCTGTTCCTCGGTCCGCCCGAGGATGAAGTGGAGTGGAATGATGAGGCTGTCTCGGGCGCGTATCGCTTCCTGAGTCGCTGCTGGCGCTTGGCGGCGCGCCTCCAGGAGGCGCCTCCCCACGGCACCGCCGATGAGCAGCTCGACAGGGCGCGGCACCAGACGGTCAAGCGGGTCACTGAAGACCTCGAGCGGTTCAAGTTCAACACTGCCATTGCGGCGTTGATGGAACTGGTCAATGTCATGTCAAAGAGCCTGGAAGAGCAATCGGCATCGAGTGTCGTGTGCGCCGATACGTTCGACACTCTGTTGCGCTTGCTACATCCGATGGCGCCACACCTCAGCGAGGAGCTCTGGGAACAACGAGGTCATATGAATTCGCTCCTCAATGAGGACTGGCCGGAGTATGATGCGGAGAAGCTCGAACTGGCTACGATGACGATAGTCGTTCAGATCGATGGCAAACTGCGCGACCGAGTCGACGTTGAATCCGGAGCTGATGAATCGACAGTGCGCGATGCGGTGATGGCAAGTCTGAAGGTGCAGGAACATCTTGGGGACCGGGATATTGTCAAGTTGATTCATGTACCGGGAAGGTTGGTCAACTTGGTGACAGGAGCTCGCTCGTGAACGGAAAGACGATCGTCAGTCTGCTGGTGGTGATTCTCATTGCTGCGAGTTTTCTCGGATGTGGATACGCGCTGGTCGGCAGATCGAGCAATCTTCCAGAAGATGTGAGGTCCATCTACGTCGAGACGCTGCGAAACCAGACCGGACGATCACAGGTCGATCAGATCGTGACGCGAGCGCTGGTTCAGGAGTTCGTGTCTCGACAACGGTTCCAGGTTGTCGGCAACCTCGCCGAGGCCGACGCCATACTCAGCGGTACTATCTTGAGCTACCGTGTATCGCCGGTCGCCTTCCTGGAAGGCAGAGCTCGTCAGTACCAGGTCCAGATCGGGGCCAAGATGGAATTCAAGCGCACTGGCAGCGACGAGGTGATGGCGTCAGGACAATTAC
>JAOTUP010000465.1 GCA_029863825.1 Acidobacteriota bacterium
CGCGGAGATCGCGACCGCCACGGAGGAGACCGACTCGTCCTCACCTTCGAAGCGCGGGCTCTTGCGCACCCCATGCGTGAGCTCGCCGTCTATCCATACCAGGCCGCGCTCACCGTAGTCTTCGACGGCGGGAAGATACTGCTGGACCAGGGCATCTCCTGCGGCGACGATCTCGCGCAGATGGGCCTCGCCCGACCTATACTCGCCTGGACCGACTCTCATGGTCCGGTACGACGCTGCCGAGATGGCAGGCTTCACGACCACCTCGCTCCAGGCCTGTCCACGGATAATCGAGTCGAGCGAGCGATCGGAGCCGCATGAGACCATCACCGTTGGCGTGATCGCGACACCGCGCGCCTCGAGCTCGAGCAGGTAGCTCTTGTGCAGGTTCCAGCGCACCAGGGCGAGAGGGTTCCACAGCTCGGAGACGCGGGCGGTCGCTTGGGCCCAGGCAAGGAAGGCTGCCGGGCGGATCGGATAGTCCCAGGTCGAGCGCAGCAATGTCAGACGCGCCGCTGACCAGTCGCTCTCAGGGTCGTCCCACGCCAGGACTCGGAATCTGATTCCGGCCTTCTCGAGGGCCGCGGTCAGCAGCGCTTCGTCGAAGTCGGGCTCCGGAAGCTCTAGGCAGGAGGCCAAAGCGACGTCAATTGACTTTCCTGGCTGTCCCACGGTTATCGTGATTCGATCAGTTCCGCGAGGTCGAAGTCCCTTTCGGTCAGGCCGCCGGCCGAGTGTGTCGTGAGCGTGAGCTTCACGCGGTTGTAGCGAATATCGATATCCGGGTGATGGTCGCGCGCTTCGGCCAGTTCGCCGACGAACTGGACGAAGGCAAGGGCGGCGCGAAAGCTCGGGAGCTTGTAGGTACGAACGATCGTGTCGCCGTCGAGCGCCCAGGCGGGCACCTTGAGAATCCCGGCCTGTATACGCTCCGACTTCAGACGCTCGGGGTTTCGTGCATCTTCCGGCATGCGTCTCCTCCCTTCCTTCGGATTGATCGAGTGTCTCGATTGACTCGGTAGACGCTAAAGGTAGCAGAAGGCGGGAGGCCAAGGGTCGCACGCGAGAGCGAGGGAGGCGGTAGACTCAGCCAAGCTTCTCTCCGGTCGCCGACGACCCTGCCGGAGAAGGAGACGCCGAGCTGCACATCGGCTCGGCATCGAGGCACCGCAACTCCAGACGGATGATTCAACGATCGACGATTGTCCAGTGGACAACGGACAGAGACTCGCAGGTGACCGCGATCTCAGCTCGTCATGCGAACGCTTTTGGAGGGCAGCGCGACGGTCTGGTCGGGGCTGCCATCGGCACGCTCTTCGCCTCGGGTCGCGAGCAGGTGTTGATCGCACAGGCTCAGGCGAAGGCGCTGGCGGGAGATCCGGTCTCGTTTCGACTCCGCCGATCCGCGGGGGAGTTCGAGATCTTTATCGGACCGCTCGAGGATGCGTCGGGCGCCATCACGGGCGCCATGGGTGCGGCGGTGAGTATCGCCGCGAGCGGACGTCTGAGTGGGGAAGAAGGAGATGTCGAAGCGCTTGATCGCGTACTGGAAGACCAGACTCTCGCCGGCATCTTCGTAGCTGGAGCCGACGGCGTTATCGAGAAGTGTAACAGTGCGTTCGCCGAGATCTTCGGCTTCGAATCGACCTCCGCTGCTGTCGGTTCGACGGTCGTCGACCTCTACCGCGATGCGATCGAGTTCGATCGGCTGCTGGAGAGACTGCAACTCGGCCGGGGCGTCGAAATGGCCGAGATCAGTGGGATCTCGATCACCGGCCGCCCGCTCGCGCTGCTCGGCAACTTCCTGGCCCGATTCGATGAAGACAACGGTCTCGAGCACGTGTCCGGATTTATTCTCGACATTACCGAACGCAAGGTCTTCGAGGATCAATTGATCCAATCGCAAAGGCTGGAAGCCGTCGGCCAGCTGGCAGGAGGCATAGCGCATGATTTCAACAATCTCCTGACGGCGGTTCTGGGGTACGTCTACCTGGCTCAGGAGAGGCTGGATGCCGTCCACGGCTCCAGCCGGGAGCTGACGGAGATCAGAAAAGCCGCGGAGCGCGCGGCATCGCTAACCCATCAATTGCTGACATTTGCTCGCCGCCAGGCAGCGCGTCCGCAAGTGCTCGATTTGCGTCAGATTCTCAGCGAAATCGAGGGACTGATCAGAAGCACCGTCGGAGAGCACACTGAAGTCGTCATTCTCGGCGATCGCGGCACCTGGAGAGTGCGGGTGGACCCGATTCAGATCGAGCAGGCGCTGGTGAACCTGGCGGTCAATGCCCACGACGCCATGCCCTTGGGCGGGCGCTTGACGATCGAGCTGTCAGAGGTTGACGCCGATGCGACATTTGCCCGCCTGCATCCGGATACCCGGTTGACCCCGGGACCGTACGTGTGTCTGACTGTGAGCGACACCGGCTCCGGAATGAGCGCCAG
>JAOTUP010000315.1 GCA_029863825.1 Acidobacteriota bacterium
CGCACCGTCACTTGGCGACCCTCCTGGCTCAACAGGACGGTCTCCATGATGTCGTCGAGGTTCTCGAACTCGTTGTTGGCGCGCACCAGATAGCGCGCCTCCTCCTCGTACAGACTGCCGCCGGCCTGATTGACGTTCTCGCGCAGCAGCCGCTGGTTCACGTCCTGGATGCTCAGTCCGACCAGCGCCAGTCTGCCTTCGTCGACGCGAACCTGAATCTCTTCTTCGTATCCTCCATTCACTTTGATCGCGGCCACGCCCTCGGTCGATTCGAGGTCCTTCTTGAGCACTTCCTCGGCCACATACCGCAACTGGAACAGGTCCCTGCCGCCCGTCAGATAGAGCCGAACGACGGGGTCGTTGGCGGGATCGAAGCGCAGGATGACCGGTTTCGAGGCATCGCGCGGCATGCGAATCAAATCGAGCTTCTGACGCACATCGATGGCCGCAAAGTCCATTTCACGACCCCAGTCGAACTCGAGCGTCACCTGCGAGAGACCGGGTTTCGAAACCGAGGTGAGTCGATTGACACCGGCCACGACGCCCACCACTTCCTCGATCGGACGCGAGACGAGCGCCTCCACCTCGGCCGGAGCCGCGCCCGGGAGGCGGGTCTCCACCGTGAGGCTGGGATAGGTCAGATCCGGAAGAAGGTTGATCGACAGTCGGCCGAAGGCGACGATGCCAAAAAGCACCAGTGCCACGGCAACCATCGAGATGGTGACTCGACGGCGGAGCGAGAATTCAACCAGCTGCATGGCGCACTCTTCTACTCGGCCACCTGCTCGGCAGTCTCGGAGTCCGCGCCGTCATCCGAGTTGGGGTCCGTCTCGACCGTCAACTCCTCCCCCAGCACCTTGACCTTGGCACCATCCTTCAGGCCGCCCTGGCCGGCGATGATGACCTGATCGCCGAGAGCGAGCCCGGAGAGGGCTTCGACAACCACACCCTCCTCTAAACCGAGGGTGACGTCGCGCCGCTTTGCAACCTCTCCGTCGATGATGAACACATGTGCGCTCTGCAACTCCCGCAGCACCGCCTCACGAGGCACGACCACCGCCTCGGGATGCGTCTCGCGAACGATGTGTATGCTGACGAAGCTCCCTGGACGCACCATGGCCGGAGGGTCGATGGCCTCGACGGTCACTTTCACCGTACCGGTCGCAGTATCGACGACCGGGCTGATCTGGCGGATCCTGCCGGCAAAACGCGTTCCCTCTGCAGCGTTGAGGGCAATCTTGACGTCACGCCCTTCCTCCAGCCCCAGTACGTCGCGCTCCGGCAGGAAGATGCGCGCGATGAGCGGGTCCAGATCGGTCAGCTCGAAGAGCTCGTCGCCGGGACGGATGTTCTGACCTACTTGCAGCATCCGCTCGCTGATCTTGCCGCTGAACGGCGCCCTGATGGTGGTCTTCTCGAGTTGCCACTCGGCCTCGGCCTGCTCCTGACGGGCAATCTCGTACTCCATGGTGAACTTGTCGAAATCCTCGCGACTGACGAGCTCCTTCTCAGACAGGTCTTTGGCACGCTCGTAGGCCAAGCGCGCGTTCGTGGTCTTGAGCTTGGACGTCTCGAATGCGATCTGAGCGTCATCGCGAACCAGGCTGGCGAGAATCTTCCCTTGGTGAACGAAGTCCCCCTCTGCGACGAAAAGTCGCGCCACTCTGCCGTCGACTTCGCTCAGGATACGGACCTGGAATTCCGCGACCAGATTGGCAGTCGACGTAATGTAAGAGGACACCGTGCCGCTGGTGACTTCGGCGACCTCGACCGGCACCGGAGCCTTCTCCTCCTTGTCTTGCTCGCCCTTCTTGCCATTCTTCTTCCTGTTCTTCTTGCCGTTCTCGCTCTCGGCCTCCCCTTGCTGATCAGTGTCTCCAGCTGCCTCGGCTGCGCCTTCCTGATCCGCCCCATTGGCCTTCGAAGCACTCATGTTGATGAGAACCAACGAGGCGCCAACCAGCACTGCGAGAACGCCGATGATCGACACCCACCGCACTCTGCGCCGCCTCCTCCGGTCCTGCTCGTCTCGACTCTCGACGTCCATCGCCATACTCCTCACCGGGCCCGCCGGCTCTGGCGCAAGACCCTCGGTTTTTGCTCACTGTCCACTACGCGCCAGGTCGCCGGAATGTTTCATTGCGCCATTGAGGAAAGTGCCGATCGGGACATGGTAAACTCGTTTGAGCGAAGATTCGGCGGCACCCGGAAAAAAGAGACGTTTCGAGGCGGCTCACTCGAGGCGGTTCCGCCTATTTTTTCCATTCTCTCGACGACAACAGGACCCGGTCATGTTCGAGATCTCACAACTCCTCAAATCGTACGTCACTGGCCTTCGCGCCCTGACCGGAGCCGAGCACGCCTCGCTCTTCGTTCCGGGAGCGCTCAGCGGTCTGTCCAAGCCCTTGCTCATCGAGGACGGTGAGCGCCCGGTCATCGGCGAGCTGGCCGACCTCAAAACGGCGATCGAGTTCGCTGCCAAGACGGCAATCGGCGAGCCGCCGGAAGGCGCAGAAACAGCTACTCTCGTGGTGCCGGGACGCGAGGCCGGGGTGAGTCTCATTCCGCTGCCGTCCGTCCGCGGTTTCTGGTCCGGCGGCCTGTGGCCGCGGGACTTCTTCGGCATCCAGCTCCCCACGGGTGGACGCCGCCGCACCGACGTGGAGGCCCTTGCGACCGACGAGTTGCCTGCAGCCTGGCTGGGGCTGAGACTGGCTGCAGGAGAGGAGACCCTGTTCGAACAGCTGCGGCACCGGGAGTTGACGAGCCAGCTCTTCGGCGGCGAGGATGCCTCTCGCTGGTGGGAGTGGCTCTTCTCCCTTGGTGGTGCGCTGGCGGGGCACGCTGCTCAAGTGTCGGCAATACTCACCGATCCGATTACCGGCCTCCCGGATCGCACCGGATTCCAGGCCATCCTGTCGGAGGCGATGCAGAAGTCACGCATCGACCAGGAGCGTTTCGCGCTGCTGCTGGTGAACCCGGACGAGTTCGCAAGTGTCAACGAAGCGCTCGGAAGACCGCAGGGAGACGCTATTATTCGTCAGATCGGAGACGGTCTACGCAGCGTTCTGCGCGCCTCCGACCCGGTCTCTCGCTACGGCGGCGTCATCTTCGCTGTCGTGCTTCCCGCCACCACTCGCGACTGGGCCGAAGGAGTTGGCAAGAAGATCCTGCAGCGGCTTTCCGGCTCCACATATCTCGAGGGAACGGTGCGCCTCGCCTTCAGCATCGGCTTCGCTCTTCATGACCCGAAGCACGACGCCGCGATGCTCCCGGTACAGCTCTTTCGCCAAGCCGATCAGGCGCTCAATGCCGCCAAGCGACGCGGTGGAGGACGCGTCGTCGAGTGGAATGAAGAGATCAACCGCGAAGAGGCAGGCGCGTGCGACAAGCTCACCGGCATCTTTACAGGCAATGTCTCGAAGGACTACCGCAATATGGTCCTGTTGTGGGACACGATCGACGTCATCGCCCGTAGCCAGGATTTCGACAACCTGGCCGAAGAGGTCGTGAATCGCCTGACACAAGGACTGCGGCTGAGCAGAATCGGCCTCTTCATTCAGGGCGCGGACGGAGAGCCGGTGCTCAAGCAGGGTCGATCTCGACTCACGACAACCGAGGGTGAACGGCAACTCGTACAAACGCTCGAGCCGAGCGAGGCGG
>JAOTUP010000316.1 GCA_029863825.1 Acidobacteriota bacterium
GCAGACGCTCGAGAATGGGAATGCCGGCGATGACCGTGAGGCCGACGCCGGCCTCGAATAGGGCGGCCGAGCGAATCGTGGCGCCGCGCTCCGCCAGGCGGTTTGCGATCAGGGCCGCAACCAGGCTGCCGAGTGCAAGGCCGACGAGATAGGAAGCGGTGGTCAGACCGAATGCGTAGACGCTCGAGCCGATGATCTGGGTTAGCGCCCTGATCCACGCGATCTGTAACGCCAAAGCCGCGGCGCCGGACAGTGCGAAGCCGATGATCAGGAGGCGCCGATCCCGCACTGCGAGCTCCACCTCCCGAGCTCCGGAAAGGGAGCCTGCGCGGGGCACGATCAGCTTCCGGGTCCCGGCTGTCAAGACGATTATCGCCACCAGGAGATTGATGCCTGCGGCGACCGCAATCGATCCGTGTGCACCGAGGCGAGGTAGGAGCAGATACCCGCAGGCGAGGGCACCGGCTGCGGCACCCAAGGTGTTGAAGAAATACAGCGCCGAGACGGTGCGGCTCAGGGACTCGGACGCGAGGCGGAGACTTTTGACGAGTGCCGGAAGCGTGCCGCCCATCAACACTGTTGGCGGAAGCACCGCGAGTCCTGCCATCAGCAGACGGGCGGCGTTGGCGCCCCATCCGGTTGGCGCGTCAGGTGCGATAGCGACGTACGCCGTCTGCAGGACCGGCACCAGGGCGAGTGTGGCCAAGCCGAAAAGACCGATTCCGGCTTCCAGGCAGGCGAAGAGACGCAAAGGGTCGCGCCATCGGTCGGCGAGTCGTCCGATCGTCAGCGAGCCGATCCCCAGACCGGCCATGAAGCTGGCGAGAACGATGGTGTGGGCATAGGTCGTAATGCCGAGGAAGGTCGCGAGCTGGCGTCCCCAGACGATCTCGTAGGTCAGGGCGGCTGCGCCGGAGAGGAAGACGAGGAGATAGACCACTCGTTAAGAGTATAGGGAAGGGGAGCCGTCGCCGTCGGCTGCGCTCAGCCTCTCTTGTTGCCGTCGTCGTCGTAGCGGTAGACGCCGCGCCCGACCTTGCGGCCCAGCCGACCGGCGCGCACGTACTGCACGAGAAGCGGGCTTGGGCGGTAGAGGTCACCCAGCGTGCGGTGCAGATGCTCGAGGATGGCGAGGCGCACATCGAGTCCGACCAGATCCGCCATCTCGAAGGGACCCATCGGGTGGTTGAGCCCCAGCTTCAATGCAGTGTCGATGTCCTCGGCGGTCGCCACTCCCTCCTGCAGCATGCGGAATGCTTCGTTGCCGATGAGGACGTTGATGCGGGAGGTGACGAATCCTGGTGACTCGTTGACCGTTACAACCTCCTTGCCCATGCGGCGACCAACGGCCATTAAGGCATCGAGGGTGTCTTTGGATGTCTCGAGGCCGCGCACCAGCTCGATGAGCCGCATGATGTGGACCGGATTGAAGAAGTGCATGCCGGCAAACCTCTCGGCGCGGGTTGTCGCCGCCGCCATCTCGGTAATCGACAGGCTCGACGTATTGCTGGCGAAGATCGCAGTATGGGGCGCCACGGTATCGACGGCCTGGAAAATCGAGATCTTGAGTTCGATCGATTCGGGGACCGCTTCGATCACCAAATCGGCTGCGGCCACGCAGTCATCGAGCCCCGAGCTCAGCTGCAGATTGCCCTTCGCTGCGTCCGCATCCGCGGGCTGCACCTTACTCCGCGCAACGCCCTTGTCGAGAGTCGCCACGATGGCGTCATGGGCGTGATCGAGGACGGTCGGCTCCGGATCGTGGAGTATCGTGTGGTAGCCGGACAGAGCCGCGACCTGGGCGATTCCGCGGCCCATGGTCCCGGCGCCCAGCACCGCGATTGTCGAGATGTCCAGGCTCATCTTCTCTCCCTTGCAGGTGCAGCCGGCGCATCTGCCGTCAAGACGATCTTGCCGAACTGCTGTCGTGCTTCCAGAGCGGACTGCGCTGCCCGCGCTTCGCTGAGTGGGTAGGTGCGATCGACGACCGGGCGGAGGAGGCCGGCTTCAACGAATCGCAGGACGCGGCGAAGCTCCGCCTGGCTCCCCATCGTCGAGCCGAGGATCGACAGACTCTTGAAAAAGAGCGGACGCAGGTGCACTGTCGCTGCGGCGGTCGAGGTCGCGCCACAAATGACCATGCGACCGGACCAGGCCAGCGCCGCCACACTTTTTTCGAAGGTCTCTCCGCCGATGTGATCGAGAACCACGTCCACGCCTTTGCCTTCAGTGATTTCTCTGACTCGCGGTAAGAAGTCCTGGCATTGATAGTTGACGGTGTGGGTCGCCCCAAGCTCTCTCGCTTTCAGCAGCTTCGCGTCGCTGCTCGCGGTCGCGATGATGTGGCGACCACCCAGGAGTCGCGCGATCTGGATGCCTGCACTCGAGACGCCGGAGCCGGCGGCGTGGACGAGGATGTCCTCCAGTGCCTCGAACTTCGCGCGTGCGACGAGCATGTGCCAGGCGGTGAGAAACACGAGCGGCAGCGCTGCAGCCTGGACATAGTCGAGTCCCCGCGGCAGCGGCAGGACGTTGCGGGAAGGGACGGACAGCCATTCCGCGTAACCACCGTCCCGATGCTCGCCGAGGATGCCGTAGTGTCGGCAGCGGTGGTCGTTGCCGCCAATGCAGTGATCGCAGCGGCCACACGAGACTCCGGGCGCCAGCACGACCGGGGAGCCGACGTCGAGTCCGGCCACGGTCTCTCCGCAACTCTCGATATCACCAGCAACCTCGCTGCCCGGGATCAGCGGCAGCGGGAACTCGTGCCCCTCGACGCCATTGCGAACCCAGAGATCGAGGTGATTGAGGGCACAAGCCCGGACGCGGATGAGGACCTCGTCCGGGCCGGGCCGCGGACGCTCCAACTCGACCCACTGTAGAGCCTCGGGGCCTCCGTGTCGCTCGATTCTCCATGCCCTCACACGCTGTATCCTATCTTCAGAGTCGGCTGACGGACGTCGACGGGAGGTGCGAGCGGGAGGGGGCAACGACCCCTTTTGTGACCGATGTCACATGGCGGCTTGTGTTTCGCTCCGATTTCACCCAGAATTACGTGCGATCGGAGGAGATTACAGGAGATCGTAATCGGGCCGGAGGCTCGGGTTGGGACGTTAGAACGGAGGCATCGAAATGAAAAAGTTCTTATGTGTCGCAGGTTTGCTCATGATCGTGGCCATCCCGGCGTGGGGTGGAGGCCTGGGAGTGATGGCCTCGACCTGGGACACCGATCAAGCGGGCGGCGACGAAGGTGTCGGATTCAAGATCGACCTCGATTTGGGAGGGACGATCGATCTGGAGCTACGCGCGACATGGCTCAACGAGTTTGCGTTTGCGACCCAGGGCAGGCAGTTCAAACTCGAGGCGATGCCGCTCGATTTCGGCCTCTCGTACGGCTTTCATGAAGATCGCAAGGTGAGCCCGTACGTCGGCGGTGGCTTGAGCTTCGTCTTCCTGAACGGCTCGACGGCAGGAGGCGGGCCGTTGCGGGTCGATGATGAAGCCGGGTACTACGTAGTCGGAGGTTTCGACGCTACGGTCTCGGAGCGCCTCGGCGTGTTTGCGGAGGTGCTCTTCCGTGATGTCTCAGCCGAGTTCACCGGCGACGGGCTCCTCAATCGGGACTTCACCGATTTCGGCGCCGACCTCGGTGGCGTTGGGGC
>JAOTUP010000317.1 GCA_029863825.1 Acidobacteriota bacterium
TGAGCTCCGCCATCTCAGACTTGTAGGCCGGCTCGAGGTATTGCTGCGAAACCCACCCCTCACGACGATCCGGTAGCCGCACCCGCATCCAGTCCGGACGCATCATGAGCGCCGAGAGCACGGTTCCCGGCTCGATGCAGTCGAGAACCGGACTGTCGGTCGACGGAGCCGGACGAAAGCTCAGACAGGGCGCTGCAGCATCGCCCACCACGAGCGATTCGATTCCCAGCAGTGCCGGCGCCCGAGCCAGCCAACGTCGCAAGTCGGACTCGCTGCTGCGACTTTCCTCGAGGCTTCGACGGAGAGCATCACTGACCGCTCGATCACCGGCGTCGTTCGCAATGGCTTGATCCGCCAACGACCGCTCGCCAGTCGTTCGTTCCAGGTCCGAACGCGTTGTTGCAAGTTCACTGCGCAGACGTTCTTCGCTCGAGCGTGACGCTGCAAGCTCACCTCGAAGCTGCTCCAGCTCCTCTCTCATCCGCTTTTCGGTCCCGCTGGACGCCGTGGCCGAGCTCTCGACCTGCTCCAGCCGACGACGAAGTTCCGTCACCTCCTCTTGCGCCCCCCGCACCGCTCTCTCCGACTCGGCAAGCCGCCGCTCGGCATCCTCGGTCGCCTCCGCGACGACGTCGGTACTCACTCCATGAGCGACCTCGGCTCGCGACTCGCGCAGCTCCTCTATCAGACGTAACCTGTCGGCGTGCAACGACGAGGCTCGCTCGCGATACGTCTCACTCTGTCGATCCGCCTCCTGCAGACGTGCCTCGAGACTTTGGCGCGCCCGCCGCGCCTCTTCGAGATCGCCACGGCTCGTCGAGAGCTCGCGCTCGAGCAGCGCCGCCTGGGCCCTGACGCGCAGCAGTTCGTCTCGCAAGCCCCGGCTGCCGCTCTCGGCCGGTGGCTGAGTCTCGACGCTTCGGGTCTCGGCAGGTGGAAGCGGAGTGGGAGCCGGCGTCCCCTGGTCATCCGGGCGCATTTCGACTGTCAACCGGCGCCCCGCCTCCACGACTCGATAACGAAAACTCGAGCGAGTGCGAATGGCGAGCCGCGTCGTCGGCACGCCGCCGACGACAGTAAAGCCGACGCCGACGGTCGAGACGAGGCCGTTCGCCGACGACAGGTCGAGAGCCTCCGGCCCCGGAACCGATCCCGACAGGAAGACCACGAGGCTTCCATCGGGCTCCAAATCAGCGATCCAGTCGACCGGCGAAGCGGCCTCGATGACGATATCTTCTCCGGCCGAGGCCTCACTCATCTCGACTGACTGCACTTCGACCGGCAGCCGGCTCCCCGAATCCTGGGACCGTGCAGCTGCGGCAGCGATGAACAGCACGAGTCCTCCGCTCGCTACGACCCGAAGTGCCCAATTCAGTCCAACTGGAAGGCGTCGCATGTCGATTCTCTCCAAAGACGCAAACAGCCCGATGACCGCAGCTCTGGGCGGGAAGCGCATCCCTCAAAAAGGACTGGGCGGCGACCCTGATCAGGCGCCTCGACCCGGATAGCGCATCCTACCGCAGCGACGACTTCGGTCCCGAGCCAGTGTGACATGCGTCACACTGTGACCGTCGGCATGACGGAATTCGTCACCACCTGCCGTCTTCGACCCTGTGACGGAGTGCTGGAGCGAGTCTGCCACAATGGCACACCCTTTGCTCCTGATTTAACTCAAGAGTATGGTCCGACTCTCCGGGGGGCGATATGTTCGTGGATCGAAAGCGCAGAGAATCCGGTTTCACGCTCATCGAGCTTCTGGTCGTCGTGGCGATCGTCGGCATCCTTTCGGCGTTCGTGATCCCCAATCTCCTCGATTCGTTGAATAAAGCCAAGCAAAAGCGCACATTGGGGACGATTCGGGAGGTCGGATTGGCGTGGACGTCATGGCTGACAGACCAGGCGTCTGCGGCCGCGGCGGGTGCCGGCCAGTTCGACTACGACGCTATCGCTACGATAACGGTTGATGACCTGCGCCAAAAGCTCATCTCCACTTCGGGCGTCCGCTACGCGGCAGACGTGCCGACCCGGGACGCGTGGGGACATCCCCTGAGCTACGCCGAAGCCGAGGATCTGGGGTCGGCATCACAGGCGATCGCCATTCGGAGCTTTGGCCACGACGGCATCGAGGGCCCGACTTCGAACCCGTATCCGATGGGCGCCTTCGCCGTTACTCAGTACCGAGAGGATATCGTCTGGACTGACGGTTTCTTTGTTCGCTATCCCGCTGGCGTACAGATCAAATAACGTCCACGGCCGCTCCCAAACAGCAATCGCGAACCGTCTGGTCTTTCCGTCCCGGCCTCTGTGCTAGCATCCCGGCCGCGAATACGCGTCGCGCGGGGCAGCCACAGGCTGAGGTCCGTGTCGGGACTTCTTCCTCGGCGAGCCACATCTTCGATCTGCCATGAAAAGACTCTCCTGGCTTTCGATCCTCGTACTGCCGCTGAGCCTTGCGTGCACGTCCGAGGACGCTCCTACCAACCAGCGGCCCGCCAACGTAATCCTCATCTCGATCGACACGCTGCGCGCCGACCACCTCGCCAGCTACGGATACGAAAAGGCGACTTCGCCCCATCTCGACAGGCTCCGTGCCGACGCCGTGCAGTTCGAGCAGGCCATCGCTCAGGCGCCTTCGACGCTCCATTCTCACGCCTCGATCCTGAGCTCGCTGCTGCCACACCACCACAGAGCCTCCTGGGCGGCCAAGACTCGTCTGCCGGAGGAAGTCACCAGTCTGCCTGAGATCCTCCACTCCGCCGGCTATCAAACCGCAGCATTCACCGGCGGTGGGCAGATGGACCGCGTCTTTGGCCTCGATCAGGGCTTCGACGTCTATCGGCAGCCGGGCTCTGAACGATTCCAGGGCACCGTCAGAAGCGCCCTTGAATGGCTGCAAGAGGCGAAGCAGGCTCCGTTCTTCCTCTTTCTGCATTCTTACGAGCCTCATCACCCATACGCTCCCGCGCCCGAATACGCGCGACTCTTCGAGCACGACTATTCGGGCCCGCTTCCGGCTGCGATCTCGGTCGACCTGCTACGTCAGATCAACCGCGACGAGGTCGAGATCGACGCTGACGATCTCGAGCACATCATCGCCACCTATGACGCCGAGATCAGGTCCATGGACGATGGTCTTGGGCATCTCGTGGAGTGGCTTCGGCAGATGGAACTGTACGACGACACAATGATCGTGTTCACTTCCGACCACGGCGAGGAATTCGGCGAGCATGGGAGGATCGGCTGGCATTCTCATTCTCTTTATGACGAGTTGCTGCGCGTGCCACTCGTCGTCAAATTACCCGGCGCCGCACATGCCGGAGCGTCCGTGAGTGACGTGGTACGGAGTCTCGACATCGCTCCGACCATTCTTGCAACCATCGGCCTGCCGGCACCCGAGGATTTCGCCGGCACAAGTTTGTTCCCGCTCATCGAAGGCACGCCGGCACCCGGCCTTGTTGCCGTCAGCCGCATGGACCGATCTTCGCGCCGCGACATCTCCTCGGTGCGGACTGCATCCTGGAAGCTCTACCGCAATCAGCTCTTCAACCTCGACCTCGACGCTGAAGAGCAATGGGACGCGGCGGTGAACCATCCGGACGTCGTCGCCGATCTGGAGCGCCAGCTCGTCGAAGCGGTCAACTCACGGCGCAGCTTCGA
>JAOTUP010000318.1 GCA_029863825.1 Acidobacteriota bacterium
CCGTGACGGCAGCTCTGCCTCATCCGCCCTGGCGACACTGCTCACCGCGCAGGCGATACACAAAACACTGGTCCATCTCGTCATGACTGCTTCCTCCAAGTCCATCGCCGAACGTCTGCCGCCGACCGTCGGCACGAGCCGACGCTGGCACGTCATTCAGCGCTGTTCGGAGTTCGAGTATATGGTCCTCTCCGCCAAGCAGACGGTTCAGAACCGCTGTGCGCCAGCTCGCGGCGGCGCAATGCCGCCATCGCACCCCCGGCCTGAAGTCCCCACTTGAGAGGGGCGCTTCCGCACGAATTGCGGTCTTCGCCCCGCCGTTCGGCGGCGGTATCTGGACGAAGAGACTGGACCGCCGCTGCTAGAATGTGCCGGCATTCAGGGGCGGCTCGCCGGGACGTCACTTGCGCATCGTTCCGCCAGAGAGAAACGGACAGAGACGACGGGTCGCGCCTTCACACCGGTTCTTCCAGAGAGGTCACTCATGTTCAACGTTACATGTCTTCGCACACACCTTTTCACGCTGACCGTTCTCGTGGCCGTTGTTCTCATCACCGCCCCGTCGGCGCCGGCGCTCGCCGAGGCGGCCGAGCGACTCGGCCATCATGTCGTGCCGGTCTCTCAGTCGATCCATCTGACGCTCGACCCGAACGAGGCCGACTACTCGGGCTCGGTGGCGATCGAGCTGCTCGTCAAGAACGCGACTGACCGCTTTCGGCTTCATGCCGAAGGGATGGAGATCAGCGCGCTCACGCTGTCGCATGGCGAGGCTGATATCGAGGTCGATCATGCTCCTGAAGGCGAGGAGATTGTCGCGGTGACCGCAATGGAAAGCCTGTCTGAAGGCCGCTATACCCTCCGCATCAACTTCACCAACGCCTTCGACACGCAGGCGGTCAGTCTCTATCGCATGGAGCACGGGGAGGAAGGCTACGCGTTCACGCAGTTCCAGGCCAGCGATGCCCGCGGCGCCTTTCCATGCTGGGACGAGCCGGAGTTCAAAATACCGTTTCAGATGACGGTCACGGTCCCGACGTCCGACACCGCCGTGAGCAACACGCCCCTCGCCAGCCAGACCGTCGACAACGAGTGGAAGACTCTCGCCTTCGCCACGACCAAACCGTTACCGAGCTATCTACTGGCGCTCGCCGTCGGTCCGCTCGAATCGGTGCCGATGCGGAATCTCGGCGTTCCCGGCGCCATCGTCACGGTCGCCGGACAGAGCCATCTCGCCGATCTGGCGGTCGAGATGACGCCACCCATTCTCAAGGCCCTGGAGGACTACTTCGGCAGCTCCTACCCGTACGAGAAGCTCGACTTCATCGCCATTCCCGAGTACTGGCCGGGAGCGATGGAGCACCCCGGAGCGGTGACGTACGCCGATAGCATCCTGCTCATCGAATCGAGCCAGGCGTCGACCGACCAGCGACGCAGGCTGGCTCGCATCATCGCCCACGAGCTGGCCCACATGTGGTTCGGCAATCTGGTGACGATGGCATGGTGGGACGACCTGTGGCTGAACGAGACCTTTGCCGACTGGATGGGAGAGAAGATCGCCGACCAGGTGCATCCGGAGTTCGGCCTCGCCGTCTCGCAAGTCCAGGATGCAGCCGACATCATGGAGCGCGATGCGCGGCCGACCGCGGACGCCATTCGCCGCGAGGTGCTGGATCCCAACGAGTCCATGTCCTCGGTCGGAGTCGCCTACAACAAGGGCAAAGCCGTGCTGGGCATGTTTGAGGAGTGGATCGGCGACGACGCCTTCCGGCGGGGCGTGCATTACTACCTCGAGGCCAATGCGTGGAGCAACGCCGAGTCCGCCGATCTGTGGAAAGCCCTCGACCAGGCGTCCGGCAAGTCCTTGAGCGCAGCTATGGCGACCTTCGTCGACCAGCCGGGATTCCCACTCATCGATGTCGAGGTCGGCGAAAACAACGTGGTGCGGTTGAGACAGGCGAGGTTCCGCACCTACGGAACGACGACTGAGGATCTGTCCTGGCGTGTCCCTGTCTCTTTCAAGTACAAGACATCCGACGGAATCCGTAGCCGAACAGTGTTGCTGGACGGAAAAGCTGCCGACCTCGTGCTGGAGACCTCGGAGACTGGCGGCATCGAGTGGATCCTCCCGAATGCCGGGGCCAGCGGCTACTACACGTGGAGCCTCTCTCCCGACATGCTGGCATCGCTTGTGGGCGCAGCCGGGGAGCTCTCAGCGCGCGAGAAGATCGGTCTCCTCGGCAATTTGGATTTTCTCTTGCTCGCCGGCGTCATGAGCGGTGGCGATTACCTCGACGCTCTGGGGTCGCTCGCCAGCGACTCGGATCCTCTCGTCGTGCGATCGGTCGTCGGCAGTCTCGACGAGGTGCGCAACGCATTCGTCCCGGATGAGCTACGCGGGCTTTTCGCGCCCTACCTGCAGGAAACTCTTGCACCGGTGCTGGATCGCATCGGCTGGGAGCGTGCCGAAGGGGAAGCGGAAACGGCGTCTCTGCTGCGAACCCGGCTCTACGAGCGGCTGGGCGTCGAGGCAGGGTATGGGCCCGTGCTCACCCGTGCGAGAAAGTTTGCGGCTCAGTATCTCGAAGATCCGGCCTCGGTCGATCCCTCTCTAGTGGGCGCAGCGCTCGAGATTGCCGCACTCGATGGTGACGAGGCGCTCTTCGAGACGTACAAGAAGAGGTTCGAGTCTGCGACGCTGCCCACCGATCGCAATCGGTTTCTTGCCGCACTTGGTGCGTTCCAGGCCCCCGAGCTGCGCGCAGCTGCCCGCCGCTACGTGTTCGAGGGCCCCGTGCGACCGAACGAGATATTCTCGATCCTCGGCGGCGGCCCTGCGACAGCCGCGGCCCGCGACGACATCTACGAGTGGTTCACTGAGAACTACGATCTCTTCGCCGAGCGGCTGCCGCCCCAGTTCATGGCCTTCATGCCCTTCTTCGCCAGCGGTTGCTCTGCCGAGCGGTTGCATGCAGCCAGGGAGTTCTTCGGCCGGCCCGAGCACCAAGCTCCCGGACTCGACGAGCAGCTCGCGCGCGTCGCCGCCCAGGTCGAGGAGTGCGTAGCGCTGAGGAAGCGAGAGGGGCAGGCGGTCACGGAGTACCTCAGGCAGCGTGTCGAAAGCGAGGCGGAGTCGGCGAGACGATCCGGCTAGCCGGGACGGCAGGGGATGCTGAGGAACGGCGCCAGCAGCTCGAGCCTCGGCTCACGAAAAGAGCCCACCTTCAGCCGGAGTCCAGAACTTCCCTGACCTTGGCGAGCAAGTCGGCAACCTTGAACGGCTTGCCGAGAAACGGCGTCCTTGGATCGGCCAATTTGTCCTCGATGATCGCCCTCTCCGCGTAGCCCGACAGCAGCAGCACCTTGAGGTCCGGGCGCCGCGCAGTCAGCCGCTCGGCCAGCTCGACGCCGTTCATTCCCGGCATCACAATGTCGGTAACCAGGAGATCGATCGAGGAGTCGGTGGCCAATGTCAGCGCCGTGTTCGGGTTGTCCGCGGCGAGGACCTCGTACCCTTTCCCTTTCAGGATCGCCGTCGCCAACGTGCGAACAGCGCTGTCGTCTTCGACCAGCAGGATCTTCTCGGCGCCGCTGAGCTCCGCTCCCGCTGGAGCCGGTGAGTGCACCTGCGGAGCCATCTCTTCGACCCGCGG
>JAOTUP010000319.1 GCA_029863825.1 Acidobacteriota bacterium
CGAAGCCCATGAGCTTGAAGTCCGAGTCCTTGTCCTTCGCCATGTCGACGTACTTTTTGTAATCGCTCCCGTCAGCTCGGATTCGTCCCAGCATCTCGATAACCCGCTGATTGGCGCCACCGTGAAGCGGCCCCGAGAGAGCATTGATGCCGGCCGCGACCGAAGCAAAAAGATTGGCTTCACTCGACCCCACCATTCTCACCGTCGAGGTCGAGCAGTTCTGCTCGTGATCGGCATGCAGAATCAGGAGCAACCGCAGCGCGTCGTCCAGAACTTCCGGCACCGCATACGTCTCGGCCGGATTGGCGAACATCATGTGCAGAAAGTTCTGCGTGTAAGAGAGGTCGTTGCGAGGGTAGATGAACGGCTGGCCGATCGATTTCTTGTAGGAAAAGGCGGCAATCGTCTTGACCTTGGCGAGCAGTCTGATGATGTTGAGATCAATCGCATCGGGATCATCGCTTTGCGGGTAGTAGGTCGAAAGCGACGCCACCATCGAGGAGAGAATCGCCATCGGGTGCGCCGACGACGAGTAGCCTTCGAAGAACTTCTTCATGTCCTCGTGCAGCAACGTGTGGCGAGTCAACGTACTGTTGAACTTCTCGAGCTCCGATGCCGTCGGCAGACGGCCGAAGATCAGCAGGTGGCACACTTCGACGAAAGAGCATGCAACGGCCACCTCTTCGATCGGATAGCCACGGTACCTGAGAATCCCCTTCTCGCCGTCGATGAACGTGATGTCGCTGCGGCATGACCCGGTATTGCCGTAGCCGGAGTCATACGTCACCGCTCCGGACTCCTTTCGCAGCGCGCGAATGTCGACGCCGACCTCGCCCTCACTGCCGACAATGATCGGGAGCTCGTACTCTTTCCCCTCGAGGATCAACTTGGCACTGCTCATCGCGCCTCCGCTGCTGGTTGGATTGGAACTCGTTCCACTCACGAACGACTCATCTTACCGTCGCTTCAGCGCTGGTGCAAAGGCTCTTCACCGCCCTTCACGCGCATCGATCGCCCGGAAACGCCGATCGTTTCGCGGCGCTGGACACAGGACCAGCACGTGGGAGAGCGCACCCACCTCGCAGGCCTGACGCATCGCCGTCTCCGCCCTTCCAACTGCGGGCGGTCCACGGTGGAAAGACCGACGCCATCGCGGAGCCCGTATTCGCCGGAGGCCCGGACACAGCGCACGCCGGGATGACTATTCCTGCCGTATCGTCGTCTTCAGGAAGTCGATTGTGGGCGGCAAGCCCCGATCGAGACCGCGAGGACGCCAGTCGAGATCGCGCCGCGCGCGCGAGTCGTCGAAGTGCCAGTGCCGAGAAAGACTCGCGAGCTGGTCCGAATTGAAGGGCAGCGGCCTGCCTACGAGCGCCGCCAGCGGGCCGAGCGCAGCCAGAAGCATGCGCGCAGTGAACGGCGAAAGATTCAGTCGAGGCGAGGAGACACCTCCCAGTGTGCAGACCGCCTCGACGATCTGGGTCGTTGACGCTTTCTCGCCACTGAGCAAATAGTGCGCGCCTGGTTCGGCATCCTCCATCACTCGCAGAACGCCGTCGACTAGGTCGTCCAGATAGACCCAGCTCGATACGCGATCCGCCCCTACGACTGCCGGCAGTCTTCCCAGCAGCAGCGCTCGCAAGAACGAGTTGATCCCGCCTTTCTTGCTCGGCGGGCCGTAGACGAGACTCGGGTAGACGATGTTGAGTCGCAGACCCTTTTCCTCAAAGGTGCGAAAGCACTGCTCGCCGGCGTGCTTCGTCTCACAATACGCATTCGGCAGCGGCAGAGCTTGCGGCGACTCCTCGGTCGAAGGTGACCCGTCGGCCGCCGAGCCCCCGAAGACCGCAATCGAGGAGATGTGAAGGACGCGCCCGACGCCCAGCTTCCAGGCCAACGAGGCCACATTCTCACTTCCCGCCACGTTGGCAGCCGCTATGCGCTCGCGCGGCGCCTTGAAGTCGAGCTCGGCTGCTGCGTGAATCACCCAATCAGCGCCCGACATCCCTTCCCGCATGGAAACTCGGTCGCGGAGGTCGCCTTCAAAGCAGGCGACGCCGAGCCGCTCCACGACGTCCCTGTTGCTCGTGTGGCGCACCAGTGCCCGCACGTCATGGCTTGCCTCCACGAGCCGACGGCAGATCGCCGAGCCAATGTAACCCGTCGCTCCGGTGACGTAGACACGCACAGTGCACTTGTCTACCACGAACCGGATCGGAAGCGTGAGGGCGTGCGGGCGTGGCGAGTAGCCGCTGCCGATCGCAGGTCGCGGCATCACGCCGAGTCGGCACGCTCAAGGCCATGGACGTCCTAAGCCCTGCCTGCGAGGACTCGTCACCCGAACTCTGCGCCGGTACCTCGCCCGGATACAATGCGCCGCAGCCGTCCCGTTCTCACCAAGGAGCTTTTATGAGCCGTCTCTCGACCCTGTTCAGCGCCTTTGCATTCGTAGTGCTCTTCGTCGGTGCCGCACCCGCACAGCGGCAGTCCACGGCGCCGCCTGCCTCCGCGTCTGAACAGTCTGAAACAGCCGAGCCCACGACAGCCGGCGGCACGGCAGAACACAGCGAGTACTCCTCGACTGTTGGAGTCGAAGCCCCTGAGACGGCGGGTCCCCGCGACGAGCCAGCATCCTCCGCCCCGGTTCCGGTTCCCGAGCCCAGCGAGAAGGCGATGCGCTACTACCGGAGCGGCAACGTCTTGTGGTGGGTCAGCCTCCTGTGGGGCCTGGCCGTGCCGGCGATCATCCTCTTCACCGGCTTTTCAGCTCGCATGCGCGATTGGGCACAAGCCATCGGCCGCAAATGGTACTTCACCTTCGCGGCCTTCATCGTCATCTTCTCGGTCCTGACCTTCATCGTCGACCTGCCGCTCTCGTACTACCAGGGCTTTGTTCGCCAGCACGCCTATGAGCTGTCCAACCAGACGTTCGGCAAGTGGTTCGGCGACTCACTCAAAGGCCTCGGCGTCGGCATCGTCATCAGCTGTTTGTTCGGCTGGGTCCCTTACCTGCTGCTGAAGAGAAGTCCACGGCGCTGGTGGCTCTACTCGGGACTCCTGATCGTGCCCTTTCTCTTCTTCATGAGTCTCGTCGGTCCGATCTGGATCTCACCGCTCTTCAACGACTTCGGACCTATGCAGGACAAGGGCCTCGAAGCGCGAATCCTCGCTCTCGCCGATCGCTCCGGCATCGAGGGAAGCCGCGTGTTCGAGGTCAACAAGAGCGTCGACACGGAGGCGATAAGCGCCTACGTCACCGGCGTCATGGACACCAAGCGAATCGTTCTTTGGGACACGATTCTCGCCAAGCTCGAGGCCGACGAAGTGCTCTTCGTCATGGCTCACGAGATGGGCCACTACGTGCTCGGCCATGTCGTCAAGACGACTCTTCTGTTGTCCGCCCTGATCCTCGCCGGGCTCTACCTGCTCTACAAGGTGTCGGGTGCGCTGATCGACCGCTATCGCGATCGCTTCGGCTTCGACGAGCTCGGGGACTTCGCCTCGCTGCCGCTCATCCTGATGGTGATGTCGCTCTTCTTCTTCGTGCTCACCCCGTTCATGCTGACCTACTCCCGCCATATGGAGCACGAGGCAGACCGCTTCGGACTGGAGCTGACTCACGACAACCGCAACGCGGCGCCGTCGCC
>JAOTUP010000320.1 GCA_029863825.1 Acidobacteriota bacterium
ACCTGACGAGTACTTCACCAAAGTTGGCTTCCCCGAGACCCGCGGTTACCTCGAACGAGTCTTTACGAGCCGCTCCCAATACGCGGATCTGTATCCCGTGGGAACGTTTGGCTCTCAGTAGGAGTCTTCGTCCACAGCGAGAGCGACGGGCGGCACGGCCGTGTGACCACTTTCGAGGTAGTCCTCGATGTCAGCCTCCGCTCGCAGCTCCGCAGTCCAACGGACTATCTCATCGTCGAGCCGTAGCTCCTTCAACACGGCTCTGATCTCTTCGCGAACCGAGGCGAGATCGGCAACCGGCTCGCCCCGCCCCTCGAGCTCCGGGACCAGTGTCTCGTCGTAGTACTGTCTTATCTCGTCCGCACTCACAAAGACGCGAGGGCCCAGGCGCTCGTCGACGTAGGTCATGACCATGAGCTGCCGCGCGACGAGCTGTCTCAGCTCTTCCTTCTCGACTCCCAGTGCGCGTAAGCTGTCCTCAAAGACCTCGTCGCTGCGAAAACGACCCCGAATCTCCTCGACACCCCGATCGACGTCGTTCAAAGATACTTCGGTGAAACCGAACCGGTCGATCTCGTGGAATCTGAGTCTTTCTTCGATGACCCGGTCCAGGACGCGGCGTCGGAAACCCTCTTCCGTTTCCTCCCCTCCCGGCTCTATCAACCCGAGTCCGATCACTCGATCGAGATCAGAAGCCAGGATCGGGTCTTCGTCTACAACCGCAACGATACGGTCGACGAGCTGCCCATCCTGGGCTTGAAGGGGCCACACGATCACAACAGAGAGAGCCAAAAGAGCCTTCACGCCGCGTCCTGACATGACGTCGCATGCTAGCATGCCATTGTCTTTCTACTGTCTCCCCGGCCTTCGCTGGAGCACACCTTTGAACATCGGCATCGCGCAGACGGACGTACGTCTCGGAGCTCTCGAGGACAACCTCGAAAAGCACCTCGAGTGGGTGAAAAAGGCCCTCGATCGAGGGGTCGACTTGCTCGTCTTCCCCGAGCTTTCGCTGACCGGCTATCGCCTATTGCATCTGACTGGTCGCGTGGCTGTTCGTCCCGCCGGGTCGGCGCTACTGAAACCTCTTCTCGAGGCCTCCAGGAAGCTGGCCCTGATCGTCGGCCTGGTCGAAGAGGACGGGCACGGAACCCTCTATAACAGCTCCCTGCTTCTCAGCGACGGCCGCATTGCTCATTGCCACCGCAAGCTCTACCTCCCGACATACGGCATATTCCAGGAAGGTCGTTTTTTTGGCGCCGGACGGACCCTGAGCGTGGCGCCTTGGCACGACAACGTTCTCGGCCTCCTTATCTGCGAAGACCTCTGGCACCCTCATCTCGCACGGAGCCTCGCCATGGCCGGCGCAAAGGTCGTGATCGTCTCCTCGGCGAGCCCCGGCCGGATAGGTCCAGGCGCCACTCCCGAGAGCCAAGAGGTGTGGGAAACCCTCATCCGATCGACCGCCATCGTCAACACCTGCTGGGTCGTCTACGCGAATCGAGTCGGGTGGGAAGAAGGATCGTTTTACACCGGTGGCAGCCTCGTTGCCAGACCCGGTGGCGACGTCCACTGCCGGGCACCGTTCGTCCAGGAGTACCTTCTCACGGCCGACATCGACTTGAGAGAAGTCGATCGGCTGCGCTGGCGGTTGCCATTGGTCCGCTCCCAGCGCTCAGATATCGAGGGTGCCCCATGATCCGACGGCAAGACGTCCGAGATCGCCTTCGCCTCAACACCGAGCTTGCAACCGAGGTTCTGAGCACTTTCATCGCCGATGCCGTCGAGACCACTGCCAGCAACGGCGTGGTGCTCGGCCTCAGCGGCGGCGTCGACTCGGCCCTTGCGGCAGCTCTTGCCGTTCGCGCCATCGGCGCCGAGCGTGTCCATGCATTCGTGCTGCCCTATCACAGTTCGTCCCCCGACTCGGCAGCGGATGCGGCGTCTGTCGCCAGGGACCTCTCACTCACGCTTCGCAGCATCGACATCTCGCCGATGGTCGATGCGTACTTCGATTCGCACGACAAAGAGGCCGACCAGGTTCGACGGGGAAACAAGATGGCGCGAGAGCGCATGTCGATACTCTTCGACCAGGCCAAGAAACTCGGTCTCCTCGTTCTCGGCACTTCCAACAAGACCGAAATCCTCCTCGGCTATTCGACAATCTTCGGCGACAATGCCAGCTCTATCAACCCTCTCGGCGATCTCTACAAACAACAAGTGTGGCAGCTCGCTGCGCATCTTGCGCTGCCGCAGCAAGTCATCGACAAGGATCCCTCGGCAGACCTTTGGCCCGGACAAACGGACGAAGGAGAGCTCGGATTTACCTATGAGATCGCAGATGAAGTCCTCTACCTGATGTTCGACCGCGGCCTGTCACCGTCAGAGGTCGCCGCCCGCGGTTACCCGGAGAAGATCGTCGAGAGAATCGGTGCGCTCGAAGAGCGAAATCGATTCAAGCGGCGGTTGATGCTCATCGCTCGACTCTCCGGCAGCGCCATCAACCTCGACCGAGAGATTCCGCGAGATTGAGCGGCGCTCTCTACGTCGTCTCGACGCCCATTGGCAACCTGGAGGACCTGAGTCCCAGAGCTCGACGGGTGCTCGACGAAGTTGCCATCGTGGCATGCGAGGATACGCGCCGCACCGGTCGCCTCCTCAGCCGACTGGGCATCAAGCAACGACTCGTATCTCTGCATGAACACAACGAACAGCGGCGTCTTCCCGGTCTCCTCGAGAGTCTCGACAGGGGCGACGACATCGCGCTGGTGAGCGATGCCGGCACGCCATTGCTCTCAGATCCGGGATACCCGCTTGTCCGGGCTGCCGTCCAGGGGGGGTTCAACGTGGTTCCGGTTCCTGGCCCGTCCGCCGCAATATCGGCGCTCGTAGCCTCCTCTCTCCCTCCGTACCCCTTTACCTTCGCCGGCTTCCCACCGCCGAAGCAGAGCCGAAGACGGCGGTTCTTCGAGCGGTTCGCAGATCTCGACCACACCCTGGTGCTCTTCGAAGCGCCTCATCGGGTTCTAAGATGCCTCGCCGATGCACGTGCCGTCCTTGGAGACCGTGAGTCCTCGGTGTCGCGCGAGTTGACCAAGATCTACGAGGAAACGCTGCGCGGCCGGCTCTCGGATCTCGAGGCCGAGTTGAGCTCTCGCCCGGCGTTGAAGGGCGAGTTCTGCATTGTCATCGGCCGAGCCGGCACTGCTGCTTCCGACTCGACAGCGTGACCCACCACCACCGAGACCTCGAACCGACTGTAGCCGCGTCTCTGAACATACCCGACGTGTCAATCGGGCCGACCAGCTTCGATCCAGCAGCCACCCAGGACCTGGCTGCCGCGGTAAAAGACAGCCGCCTGGCCCGGCGCCACCCCGCGTTGCGCTGAGGAGAACTCAACCGATACGTCGCCGCCGGCGGCCGGCGTCACTCGCGCCTTTACTCCCGGATGCCGGGATCGGATCTTGACCTCGACGTCGATTCTCCCTGCCGGCGTCGGCCCGATCCAGTGTGCCTTCGTCCCTTTCAGGCCCGACGCCAGAATCTCTTCTTCACGACCCACGACAACCGTGTTCGTATTCGCAAGCACTTGGCGAACATAGAGCTTTTCGCCCGTGGCAACTCCCAAACCCCGTCTCTGGCCAAC
>JAOTUP010000321.1 GCA_029863825.1 Acidobacteriota bacterium
GCGGTCAGTGACGTCGATATCGATGCTCTGCTCGACTATCACCTCGCCAAGGGACGCGTCGCAACCGTCACGGGTGTCCACCCGACTTCCCGCTACGGAGAGATGACGGTCGAAGACGGGCTCGCCACCGAGTTCAACGAAAAACCGACGGTCCCGGAGGGCGTGGTCAGCGGCGGTTTCTTCGTCTTTCAAAAGGAGATCTTCGACTACCTCAACGACGATCCGAGCCTGCTCCTGGAGCACGCTCCGCTACAGGGACTGGCCAGAGACAACGAACTGGCCGTCTACATCCACGAGGGCTATTGGGAACCGATGGACACGTATCGCGACTACCTCCACCTCAACAAGCTTTGGAGGCAAGGCGCACCGCCCTGGAAGAGTTGGGCTGACTAATCGAGGCGGCGCTCGGGACGAAACGCGAAGCTCAGCACGAGCGAGTTACTTCCAGGGTTCCGATCGTAAATACCGGCATTTGAGAGGTGATAGGCCACGAGCCCGACCTTCAGTCGCTCAGACACGCGGTGCCTGAGCTCTAGACTGCTCCGGAACTCGACCAACCCTCCGAGGTCCTTGCCCCCTCCCTCCTCGTACAAAGAGACCGCAAACCCCGGCACCAGCATCCATTCAGACGCGACTTCTAGCTCGTAGCGCGCGCCGCCGTAGACCCAGAAGGAGCCTTCATCATTCGCCGCCGAACCAGCCACGTAGCAGAGATCGGCGACCGGCGTCGGGTACCGGATCTCGACGCCTCCTTCCGCTCCGGAACTACCCCGTCCGACATCGAAGACACCGACGAGAACAGCCAGCTCCGCTCCAGGATCGGCCGCCAGACTGCGCGGCGCAGTCATGTGCGACACGGCCAGAACTGTCAGAATGGCAGCCAGGGGAGGCAGCCAACCATACGCTACTCGCGCGTGCATGCTTTAGCATTGTACCGTCAGTGCCCAAAGAGCGGTCTCATGGACGGGGGAGGAGAGAAGCGGTGATGGACACGGAGCACAACGGCGCCTCACCCTCCCGCCTCTACGTCGTCGCGGTCTGCCACCTCGACACGCAGTGGCGCTGGACCGTCCGCGACGTGATCCGCCGCTTTCTGCCGCGCACCTTGCGCGAGAATTTCGCTCTTTTCGACGTCTTCCCGGACTACGTGCTGAGTTTTGAAGGCGCCTTTCGCTACATGCTCGCCGAAGAGTATTTCCCCGAGCACTTTGATCAGCTCGTGAGCTGGGTTGCCCGTGGGCGCTGGCGCATCGCCGGCAGCATGATCGACGCTCCGGATGTCAATCTAGCCTCTTCGGAAGCGCTGGTTCGCCATATCCTCTACGCTTCGCAGTATTTCAATCGACGATTCGGACGTACCAGCGTCGATATCTTCCTGCCGGACTGTTTCGGCTTTCCTTTCAGTTTGCCGACGATCGCCGCCCACTGTGGTCTCGTCGGCTTCTCTTCCCAGAAGTTCAATAAGTGGATGGCACCAGCGAGGGTTCCCTTCGACCTTGGAGTGTGGGAAGGGCCAGACGGCTCACGCATCACGGCCGCGCTCAACCCGGGAGGCTATGGCGAACGGCTGACAGAGGATTTGTCCCGCTCCCGCACCTGGCGCAAGCGCCTGCAGTCGTATGTGGAGGCCGGAGGTGTTGGCGTTGGACTGAAGTACTTCGGAGTTGGCGACCGCGGGGGCTCGCCGGACGAGGCGAGCCTCTTCTGGCTCTCTCGAAGCGTCACCTCGGCGCATTCCATTCAGGTGATGCACTCCGGATCCGACCAGCTGTTTCGCGACCTGACGGATGAGGAGCGCGAGCGCTTGCCTGTTCACCGCGGTGAACTCCTGCTTCCCACCCACGGAACCGGCTGCTGGACTTCACAGGCTATTCTCAAGCGCTGGAACAGGAAAAACGAGCTGCTCGCCGATGGTGCCGAGCGCGCTGCCACAGTGGCGTCCTGGTTCGCCCAGTTCCCCTATCCGACCGAGCAGTTGCGCGAAGACTGGATCCGATTCCTCTGGCACCAGATGCACGATGACCTCACCGGCACGAGCATTCCCGAAGCCTACGAGATCTCTTGGAACGACGAGGTACTCTCTCTCAACCGCTTCGCGACCGTACTGACCGATGCGGTCGCCGCCGTCGCCCGAGGTCTCGACACTGCTGTCAAAGGAGTCCCCCTTGTCCTGTTCAATCCGCTCTGCGTTGCGCGAGAGGACCTTGTTCGGGCAGACCTCGGATTCGGCTCCGAGGAACGACCGCGGGCGGTGCGGGTGTTCAACCCAGATGGCACGGAGACTCCGTCCCAGTTGATTCGAGAAGAGGACGGACGCGTCACCGTTGTCTTCCTCGCCAAAATGCCAGCGCTCGGTTTTGCGGTCTTCGACGTCCAGACTGCCACCACGGCTTTTGCTCAAGAGACCGGGCTTCGAGTCGGGAGTGACTTTCTGGAAAATCACCGCTTTCGGGTGGAATTCGACGCCCTGGGTGATCTGGGAAGCGTCCACGACAAGCTTCTGGGACGCGAGATCTTCTCCTCCGCAGCGCGCCTGGAGCTTCTACCCGATCGCTCCCACAAGTGGCCTGCCTGGGAAATCCGCTACGAGGACCTGACAGCGGAGGCGCAGCCTTTTGCCGGCCAGGTCGAGCGACGAGTTGTGGAGAACGGTCCAGCGTCCGTGGCGGTCCGCGTGCACCGTCAGAGTGAGAACTCGACGGTTCTCCAGACCGTCCGCCTGGGGGCTCTCGGAGCTGGTGATCGCATCGAGATTGATACCGAGGTCGAATGGCGAACTCGCAACATGCTCCTCAAAGCGAGCTTTCCCCTCGCATGCTCGGCAGTGGAGGCCACCTATGATCTGGGCTGCGGCGTCGTCAGACGCGGCACCAACAGTGACGAGAAGCACGAGGTTCCGGCCCATCAGTGGGCTGATCTCACGGGAGACCTGGCAGAGTGGGGTGTCTCGATTCTGAGCGAGAGCAAGTATGGCTGGGACAAACCTGATGACCACACCCTCCGACTGTCGTTGCTCCGATCGCCACGCACGCTTCGCCGGTTCCCCCATCAGGCCACGCAGGATTTCGGCTCTCATCGATTCTCTTACGCCCTGTATCCACATCCCGGGGACTGGGTCGAAGCAGGAACCGTGGCCCAGGGTGCGCGCTTCAATCAGCCGATCTTCGCGTTTCGCAGCGGACGGCATCCCGGCCCACTCGGGAGAGAACTTGCGCTCGTTTCCGTCGACCGCCCCAACGTCACCGTGCGCGCCCTCAAGCGGAGCGAGGAAGGTGGCGAGTGGGTCGTGAGGATTCAGGAGACCGCCGGCTCCCCTTCGCGGGTCACAATCGGCCTCGGCGAGGGGCTGGGCTCGGCTCGGGAAGTCGACGGCTGCGAGGCCGAGCGCGGGATTTCTCAGGTCGAGGCAGGTCTGCTCCACGCCCGATTGAGTCCCTTTCAGCCAAGGAGCTTTGCCATTCGAGTGACGCCTCCGGATACTCGCATTCAGCCTCTGAGGACGTTCTCGCTGGAGCTCGAGCGCGACACCGCAGTCGCCAGTTTCCATGGTGAAACGCGCGGCGTCGACTTCGACGGCAAAGGCAGTTCAATACCCGGCGAGCTGCTGCCGGCGGAGATCATGAGTGGCGAGG
>JAOTUP010000014.1 GCA_029863825.1 Acidobacteriota bacterium
CGTTCGGCATCGACGCAATCTCGGCCAATCCGCAGCTCTCGTCTCCGGCTTCGAGAGAGCCCGCGGAAAGACAGTTGTCACTCTCGATGCTGACCTGCAGAACGACCCTGCGGACATACCGCGCCTCCTCGCGGAATTGGATGAAGCGGATGTCATCTGCGGCGTCAGGGTCAATCGCCAGGACGACTTCATGCGCCTCCTGTCCTCACGCATCGCCAACTCGGTCAGAAACCGGCTGACGCGCGACTCGATCACGGATGTGGGGTGCTCCCTGCGGGTCTGCCGTGCCGAGTTCCTCGAGCATGTACCTGCCTTCAACGGCATGCATCGTTTTCTGCCGACACTCCTGAAGCTCAACGGCGCACGGGTAAAGGAGCTCGATGTGAGTCACCGCCCCCGACACCTGGGGACCAGCAAATATGGCGTGGGGAACCGTCTGTGGCGAGGTATCTCAGACCTCTTCGGCGTGCGCTGGCTGCAACGCAGATGGCTCGATAGACGAGAAGTCGAAGACGTGACCGATGAACTTCGCGACACCAGAAGTCCGCAGGGAACTGGATCCGAGGAGACGGCCGGCGAGTAGCTACTCTCCGGACAAGGCGCGTCCGAAGTCGTCCACGAGCTCGTCTATGTGCTCGATTCCAACTGAAACTCGAATCAGGTCATCACCGATTCCCAACGCCTCACGCTCCTCTGGTGTCTGCCCCAGATGCGAGCTTCTCGCCGGTCTCACGACGAGACTCTCGGTTCCACCCAAGCTCGCCGCGTGGAGCGGAATCCGTACACGGTCGAGGAACTCCTCGCTCCGTCTGACGTCGCCGGTCGAAAACGAGAGCATACCGCCGAAGCCCGCAAAAAGATCCGCCGCAAATCGGTGCGATGGGTCAGTCGCAAGGCCGGGGTAGTGAACGGTCTTCACCTCCGCTCGTCGCGATAGAAACTCGGCGAGCCGCAATGCGTTGTCATTCTGGCGCTCAACTCTGAGCGCAAGCGTCTTGAGACCTCGCTCGAAGAGGAAGCAGCTGTGAGGATCTGCCGAGCCGCCGAGGTGAAGAAGAAGATCGCGCACTCGCGCAACGCTCGCCGCCGAGCCAACGACCGCACCCGCCACAATGTCGCTGTGTCCATTCAAGTACTTGGTGGCGCTGTGAACGACAACGTCGAATCCGTGTTCCAACGGCCGAAAGTTCACCGGTGTAGCAAACGTGTTGTCGATGATGGACACCAATCTGTTCCGGTGACAGAACTCGACCGCCGCCCGAAGGTCGCCGACCTCCATCAAGGGATTCGAGATCGTCTCCAGATAGAAGATTCTCGTCTCGGGACGGAGTGCCTCCCCCCAGGACTCCGGGTGCGACGCGTCGACCGCCGTATAGCTGAGCCCGAACCGAGGTCCATCCCGATCGAGAAAGCTCTGGCTCCCTCCGTAGAGTGTTCGCTGCGTCAGCAAGTGGTCGCCCGTGCGCGCATGGGCGAGGATTGCAGCGGTGATTGCTGCCATGCCGCTGGCCGTGACCAGTGCCGCCTCACCCGACTCGATGACCGACAGTCGAGCCTGCAATGAGAGGTGAGAAGGCGAGTTGCTCAGGCGAAGGTATCTGACCTCGTCATAGGCCGCCTCGTCCGCCATCAAGTAGTTGGCTGACTGGAATATCGGCGAAACGACCGCGCCTTCGATATGCGGGTGCGGCGCACCCGCATGGACAACGTTCGTCGCCAGCTGTCGAAATCGCCGCGTGTACTCGGTCACGGCCAGATACCTCCGCTACATCATTCGCTTCCCATTTCGCCAGGCGAACGCAGAAGCGGCTCGCCGCCGTGGCCCACCAGTACGCCCATATTAGTACTCGAAGTCAGGGCGCCGAGCCGTGGCCGACGCGCCGAGAGATCCTCATGACGGCGGCTCGCTTCCCTGCCGTGTCGACGTGTTCAACGAGCTCCCAGCCACTGCTCTTTGCGAGGCTCTCGTGATCCCAGGTCACCGAGTACAGGTGATCGAAGTCCAGTTTCCAGGCTTCTTCGATTCCTCGGTGCACCAGTGCCGTACCGATACCTTGGCGGCGAAGCTCCTCCGGAACGAAGAGCTGGGCCAGCCAGGGTCTGAGCTGCGGTCGAGCAGCAAGATCGTTGTCGAGGAGGCTGACCGTGCCGATCGGAGCCGATCCGGAAAGGGCAACCAGGACCAGGGGAACGCGATCCCTATTGAGTCGATCATTCAGCATCGCAATGCGCGCGTCCAGGGAGTCGGAGTCGGTGAGATGTCCCCATTCACCTAGCTGCCACTGCGCAATACTCGGAACGAGTTCGACGTGCTCGGCAAGATAGTCGATGTGCATCGGCCCTAGCGTACTACGATCCGCGCTCCTGCAAGCGCATTCTCAAACCAGCCTGTCGAGGAGCATGGTGGCCAGTACAGCCGGCAGATAGAGGAGCGAGATCATCAACAGTCGACGCGCCGTACGGTTCGTAGCGGAAATCGAGAACGCGATGCAACCTCCGAGAAACGTCATGCTCAGCGTCAACGCTCCGATCAGGTAGGGAACGCCACTGAGCCCTGCAACCGTCGGCAAGAGAGACACCGGGACCAGCGCCGCTCCGTAGAGCACGGCTTGACGAGCTGTGGCGCGGCCATCAGGGTCGATGGCCGGAAGCATGGGGAACCCCCCCCTGGCATAGTCTTCGCGGTAGAGCCAGGCGATGGCGAGGAAATGCGGAAGTTGCCACAGAAAAAGCATGCCGAAAAGTACCCACGCTCCGATGCCCAGTCGACCCTGAGCCGCCGTCCATCCCATCACCGGCGGAAGTGCCCCCGGAACCGCTCCTACTAGCGTTGCCAGCGACGTGACGCGCTTGAGCGGCGTGTAAACACACACATAGCTGGTGAAGGCCAATCCGCCGAGCAATGTCGTCAGCAGGTTGACGCCGAGCCCGAGGAGGCCGAGACCTGCCAGCGACAGGACGATGCCGAAGATCATCGCATGCCGGGGTCGCAGTCTGCCCGAAGGGAGAGGGCGGTCGACGGTGCGTTGCATCAGCGCATCGGTTTCCCGCTCCAGAACCTGATTGAGTGCCGATGCACCTGCAGAGAGGAGACCGACGCCGGCGAGCGCATAGCCGAGAGTGCCCAGCCCCTGCCCACCACCGGCAGTCAGAAAGCCAAGAGTCGTCGTCACCAACACCATCAGCGTAATACGCGGCTTGGTGAGATCGACAAAGTCTCGAACGGACTCCTTCACCGCCGGCCGTTCTCCAGACGAGCCACGTAGCTCACGATCGAGCCTCTCGAACGCCGCCACTCGCTTCCGATAACCGGCGGGATCGAGCGAGGCGCGCCACCTCGGGGCTCAGGGCGACGCTCGTGGCCCAGACCGACGCGCCCGTCCCGATATGCACTGCACTCGGCACCATCGCCTTGCTGGCCAGGACGACCTTGGCACCAAGCGCACTCTGAGCACAGACCAATAGCGTCAGGCCTACGGCTGAAATCAGGAGCCGCTTCTCGCTTCATCTGGCCGATCATCAGCAACACGCCTCGCACTTGCAGCGGCACAAGTGTCTCGCGCTCTCGCACCATTTCAACGTACCTTCCTTGATCAGGATGCTCGCACTCTCGGGAAGTGATGCAGCCATTTGTGCCGCCTTCAGCATACCGGCGGGATCGTCGACGTCTCGTGCACCCAAGCGGTCCGGTCGCCACGATGAAAGCTCGCGCGAGGAATCCGAGCGCCGTCGGGCACGCCGGCTACTGCAGCGACCTCATGTAGGCGACGATGGCGCCGATATCTGCGTCGGTCAGCATCGGATTGCCGCCCTTCGGCGGCATGTCGACGCCTTGTGTGTTGTCCGGATGACCGGCCGGCCGCCCGAGCTTGATGAACTCGACGAGATCCGCATCCGAGGTGCCCTTCACGAATTCATTGGCGTGCAGATTCTTGCCCAGTTTCGGCATCCCTTCTCCGTTCGGACCGTGGCAGGTGGCACACGTTCTCTTGAACAAGTCGTGGCCCGCCGCCGCATCCGCGGAGGCGACAGACGACTCTTTCCCTCCGCCGCCGCAGGCCACCGTGGTCAGCGCGGCAGCCAACACGATCACGCTGAAAGATCCTACCGTGTTCAGAAAACGGGTCGCTGGGCTTCGAGTCTTCATCCGATGTCCTCCTGAGATCCGTCGATCCCTATTGAATATGGGTCCATTTCGATGTCCTGGGAAGCCGACTCTCCTGACCGCCGACATGTTCGGTCGCATCGACCCGGCACTTGAACGCCACCCTAACAGCCCTCATCGGGCTCTTCCATACCTCCCTCGCTCACGGCCTCGCTCTTCGGACAGCTCGTCGAAGCGAGATCTCACGTCGTCGATTCGTCCGGGTCACAAGAGTTGCTTACCGAATGCCTTGACGGTCAGCACCGGGCTCGAAACCCGACTCAAGACCTCCTCTGCCGTACTCCCCATAAACAGTCTGTCCAGACCACTCAGGCCGTGAGTGGTGATTACAAGCAGATCACTCTCGTTCTCTTCGCTGAACTTGACGATTTCACTCGCTGCCCGCCCACTGGTCACATGCGTCGAACACGACACCGAGGTCCGCAAATGGTCCGCGGCCAGCTCGTTGAGCGCCTGCGCTGCTCTGTCCTTGCGCGATTCAATGTACTCCTCTTCGGGCGGAACGTAGAAATAGGGGTAGGTCGGAACTTCCACGACGTAGAGAAGCTGCAGGCTCGCCTCATAGCGCTGGGCGAGATCTTCAGCGTAGTGAACGGCCGCCAAGGAGTGCTCCGAGAAATCGATCGGTACGAGCACTTTCTCGATTGCCTCTATGGTTCTCGGCTCGTCGGCATGGCACAGCGTCATCACCGGACACTTGGCGCGTCGCACAACCTCTGCGGCAACGCTTCCGAGAAGCAGTCTCGCCGCTCCGCGTCGGCCGTGAGTACCCATGACGATGAGATCTGCATCCACTTCGGCGGCATAATCGAGAATCACCTGGCCAGCGGCGAAGCCCTTTCTCGTCGCCTCGACGATCTGCAGTGCCTCCGCACTCTGGTCATCGATCAACCCGGCGATCCCCGAGTCCGCCACTTCGAACATCCGCTTGAGCAGCTCCTTCGGCTCCGGGAAATGATGCTCTGGATCATTTGGATCGTATTCGTGCAACACCACCGCATGCAGGAGATGCAGCTCGGCATCATACTCTTCCGCCAGGAACAAGGCATGGGTGAGAGCTTGACGCGCGGTTGCGGAAAAGTCCGTCGGATAGAGAATCCTTCTGATATTCATGTGTCTCCCCTACGGGTCACCAACGTCGGACTGTGGATCATGGTTCTCAGGCTGGAGGCCGTGCCTCCCTTCGCCGCTACGCCCGATCCCGGCGCCACTCGTCGCCGTCGCGGCAGGACCGTCGAGCCTACTTGTCCTTATCGACCTGCGGCTGCTCCACCAGGCGATTCCGCAAGGCGAACGCCACCACCTGAGCGCGGTTGTGGAGGTGGAGCTTGTCGAGAATGTTGCGCACGTGGAACTTGACCGTGTTCTCGCTGATACCGAGAGTACCTGCCAGCTTACGGTTAGTCGTAACGCCCTTCACCATGAGCTCGAGAACCTCCTGCTCGCGATCCGTCAGCGCATCGGGGGAGTAGGATTCCGTCCCCTTCGCCCGCGCGAACTCATCCAGGAGCTTGCGCGCCAGCGCCGGGGTCAGCGCCGGCTCGCCGCGATCGACGCCGTCCAAGAGCGCAAAGAACTCGTCCGACTGCAGGTCCTTGAGCAGATATCCTTTGGCTCCGGCCTTGATCGCCTCGAACAGGTTCGAGTCGTCATCGGAAGCGGTGAGAATGACGACCTTCATCTCCGGCAATTCCGCCGCCAGATGCTTCGTCGCTTCCAGACCATCCATCTCCGGCATCATCAGATCCATGAGGATGACATCGGGCTTGTGTTTCCACGCGAGCTCCACCGCCTGTCGGCCGTTTTCCGCCTCGGCGACTACAGTCATCTGGCGAGCCTCCAGCAAGCTGCGTAGACTCTCCCGAAAAAGCGCGTGATCGTCGGCTACCAGAATTTTCATTTCTTCTCTCCCTTTGCACAGGCGGTGATCCGTCAGGCCCGCCCTTCTTGTGGCACTTCAATCCTAACCCGAGTCCCGCCCTCCGGGCTCGACTGGACGCTCAGCGAGCCGCCGACGCTCTCCGCCCGTTCGCGCATGATAGCCAGTCCGAAGCGGGGGAACGGTGATCGGCGGAGAGATTCCGGATCAAAGCCGACACCGTCATCCGCGATCGTCGCCACTATGCAGCCATCGCGAGCTACGATGTCTACATCGATCCTGCCGGCTGAGGCGTGTTTGCGCACATTTGTCAGCGCTTCCTGGGTGATTCGCAGTAGTTGCAACTCGGTCTCCAGCGCCAGGTCCATCGTTTCGTCGATGCGAAGCTCACCTGCCACACCGCTTCGCTCCTGCCAATGTTCGAAGAACTCTCGCAACGCGCTCGTCAGGGTCCTCTCTGACCCGGGTTGAGTCCGCAATGCGAGAATGCCCTCACGGACATCGGTGTACGCCTCTCGCGCCGCCGCCGCCAACTGCTGGAGCTGCTCCATCGCCGGGCCGGCCTGCTCGCTGCGCAGGTACTCGCCGACGGTCTGTGCCTTTGCATTGACGTAGGCCAGGATCTGCGCCATCCCGTCGTGCATCTCACGACCGATCCGCGAGCGCTCCTCTGCGACCGCGAAGCTCTGGAGCTGTTGGTGAAGGTACGAATTGTCGATCGCCACCGACGCCGTGGACGCAAACCGAACAAGCGTTTCCTCGTCTTCCCGAGTGAACACTCGGCCCGTCACCTTGTCGGTGAGATAGATGTTGCCTTTGAATGGACTCTTGCAGTTGATCGGCACACCTAGCAGGTCATTCATCGTCGGATGGTGGGCCGGGACACCGGCCGCTCGTGGATCACTGTCGATTCCGGAAAGGCGAAGCTGCTCATCTTGCTGGATCATTACGCCAAGCAGTCCACGACCCTCCGGCGGAGCACCGATCTGGTCCACCATCTCCTGCGACATTCCCGAAGTCAAGAACTGCAGAATTCGTCGTTCGCCATCCAGTACGGAGATCGCTCCATACTTGGCATCAAGCAAGATCCTCGCCTGATCGATCACCTTCTGCAGAATGGTCTCGAGCGACAGTTCCCCGTAGATGTCCCGCGCGGCCCGGTCGAGCGCGAGGAGCTCCCGGTTTCTCAGTGTCAACCGCTCCTGCATTCTCGACATGACCGAAAACGCGGCACCGACCAGGAAGATGATGCACATCCCAACGACGGCAGCAAACAGAAGCCGTCCCGACCACGAAAGCAGATACGGTTCGAGCAGCGAGCGAGTCCACTCAAGAAACAGGAGGAGAGCCGCAAGAGCAGCGAGGAAAGCCAGCTTGAGGCGACGAAGTTCCATGATCGACTTCGTCAAGTATAGCCCCGTCTCGCGAGAGGCTCGCGAGTAGCTCGGAGCTACTTGCCGCGCCGCGCTCCCAGAACGTCACCCTTGCGTGAGTTGTAGTCCAGCATGGCGTAGAGAGGACACCACCCGATGGCGCCGGTGATCAATGGAAACCAGCCGAGGAGCTTGAACGCGACTCCCCAAAGGTCATCCACGACGCCGCTCCATCCGAGAACCAGGAGGACGACTCCAATCGTCACGCGGACGACACGCTCGATCTCGTTTTCGTTACTGAAGCTCATCGGCGATCGTTGCGGTCGACATGCCCGCATAGGATGCTAAGAACCCGGAAGCTTCGCCACACCCGGAGGGGTGGGTGCCTGGTATCCGATGGGCGGGTAGCACGCCGAGGTGGGCTATCGGACACCTCCAAGGCCTGCAAACAGTCGATCGGCGTCCCGGTACTGTGCGCGGGGTTGACAGCGAGATGTGGGCGGATATGCTTTGGCGCGGCTTGTGAAACTCGTCACAAGCGACGTCGTCCGTGACTGTCCGGCAACTGCTCGGATATCGTTCGACTTTCTCGGTTCGACCATGGCACAGATCTTCCTTCGCAGCACGAACACCATCGCCCGGGTGTCCATCGTCGTCCTTCTCATCCTCGGAGCCGGACTCGGGTGGCTGCTGTCAGCATTCAGCCGCTCGGCGTACTCCACCGATCAGGGCGTGGTGCTCAAACAGCCGATCCCTTTCAGCCACGACCACCACACTGCGGCCCTGGGCATCGACTGTCGGTACTGCCACACTTCTGTCGAAGAGTCCTCCAGCGCCGGCATCCCCCCAACCGCTACCTGCATGAACTGCCACAAGCAGATCTGGTCGGATAGCCCGATGCTGGAGTCCGTGAGAACCAGCTTCTCCGCGGGTCAGCCCATCGAGTGGGAGCGCGTCTATGATCTCCCTGACTTCGTCAAGTTCAATCACTCGATCCACGTAGCCAAGGGCATCGGCTGCGCCAGTTGTCACGGACGAGTCGACCAAATGCCGCTCATTTACCAGGCCGTTTCCCTGAAGATGGAGTGGTGCCTGGATTGCCACCGGCAGCCTGAGAAGTTCGTTCGTCCGCGGTCCGAGGTATTCAACATGTCGTGGAAATCCACCAACCAGGAGATCCTCGGTCCAGAACTCGTCGAGGAATACGCCATCAAGAGCAAGATCAACTGTTCGGTGTGTCACCGCTGATGTCGAAAACAGGACCCAAGACAGGTTCAACCATGTCTACCACCTCGACTGCCAAAAAGCGTCTTCTCGGGACCCGCGGCCGCGAATTCTGGCGCAGTCTCGAAGAATTGGCGGACGACCCGGAGTTCGAACAGGTTCTTCATCGAGAGTTCCCGGAGCAGGCCGCCGTCTGGCCCGAGGGCGTCGACCGACGCCGCTTCCTCCAACTGACCAGCGCATCGCTGGCTCTTGCCGGCCTTGCCGGCTGCACCCGGCAGCCTCCCGAGAAGATCGTTCCATACGTGAATCAGCCGGAGGAGCTCATCCCGGGCCAACCGCTCTACTTCGCCAGCGCCTTTGAACTCGACGGTTACGCCAACGGCATACTGGTCGAGAGTCATATGGGACGGCCTACCAAAATCGAGGGGAACCCGGATCATCCGGCGAGCCTCGGCGCAACGGATCTCTTTGCTCAGGCCGCCATCCTCTCCGTCTACGATCCGGATCGCTCACAAGCAGTGAGACACCTCAACCGCATACGCACCTGGCGAGCGTTCGTCGACGACACCCGTCGTGGACTCAACGCGCTCAACGCCCTTGGCGGTGCCCGCCTGCGGATCCTCACCGGACCCGTCACCTCGCCGACCCTGGCAGCGAAACTCGACGAGGTTCTCGCCACCTACCCTCAGGCTCGCTGGCACCAGTACTCAGCCGCCGGCCGGCACTCCGGGTCTTCAGGATCGCGGATGGCGTTTGGGATGGAGGTGGCAACGCGCTATGACTTCCGTCAGGCCAAGGTCGTACTCTCACTCGACGCCGATTTTCTCAATACCGGTGCCGCTGCCGTTCGCTATGCCCGAGACTTCATGGGTGGCCGGCAGATTCGATCGGTCGCCGACTCAATGAACCGACTGTACGTAGCAGAAATGACTCCGAGCGGCACCGGCGCCGCGGCCGACCATCGCTTGCCGGTGCCTGCCGGCGCGTTCGATCAGTTCACGGCTGCCTTGGCCTCGGCACTCGGCATCCCTGAATTCTCGCCCCCCGAGCTCGACGAACGTCTCCTCTCCTGGGTGCGCGTAGTTGCCCGTGACCTCGAGGCGCACCGCGGCGCGTGTGCCGTCATTGCAGGTGCCTACTGCTCGCCGGCCGTTCATGCGCTCGTGCACATCCTCAATGATCGACTCGGGAACAATGGACGGACGGTCCTGCACAGCGATCCGATCGAGGCTCGGCCCGTTGATCAGCTTCAGGATCTCCAGACCCTGGTGCGTGACATGAGTGCCGGTGAGGTCGATGCCTTGGTCGTTCTCGCAGTCAACCCGGTTTTCGATGCACCGGCGGACCTGGATTTCGCTGCCGCAATGATGAAGGTCTCGCGGCGCATACACCTCGGATTGCACGACGACGAAACCGCCGAGCTATGTCACTGGCATGTTCCACAAGCTCATGATCTCGAGAGCTGGGGCGACGCGCGCGCCTTCGACGGCACTGTCACGCTGCGCCAGCCTCTCATCGACCCGCTGTACGGAGGCAAGTGCCCACTCGAACTTCTGCAGCTTCTGCTCGGTGATGATGGACTTTCGAATCGCGAGATTCTCGAGCGCTTCTGGCAGCAGACCGCATCGTCCACCATGTCCGTTGCTGCGTGGCGCAAGGCAGTGCATGATGGCTTCATCCGCGACTCGCAGAAGCCACCGCGCGCGATCGAAACGCGGCCGGACGCTGCCGCCGAAGTAGCCGTCGGTCTCTCCGCTACAACCGACGCTGCCATTACCGTCGTGTTTCGGCCCGATCCCACGATCTATGACGGGCGCTTCGCCAATAACGGCTGGCTGCAGGAGTGTCCCAAGCCGCTGAGCAAGCTGACATGGGACAACGCGGCGATCGTCGGGCCGGCGCTCGCTGCGAGAATGGGTGTCGCCAACGAGCAGATGGTGCGCTTGGAACTCGAGGACCGCGCGCTGGAACTGCCGATCTGGATCCAGCCCGGACAGGCGGACCGGACACTGACTCTCCACCTCGGACACGGCAGGTCGCGGGCTGGACGCGTAGGGACAGATACCGGATTCAATGCGTACAGCGTGCGAACCAGCACGGCTCTATGGCGGGCACCGGGGGCCAGGGTCACGCCGCTTGCCACGACGTACCCCCTGGCCACGACACAACTGCACCACAACATCGCGCCGGTGAACCTGGAGGGCGAAGAGGCTGAGAAGCGCCATCTCGTTCGGATCGCTTCTCTCGAGACATTCAGGCATCACCCTGAATTCGCCAAACACGCGGGCCACGCGCCAACCGCTGACGTCAGTCTCTATCCGCCCTACGAATACAACGGCTACGCATGGGGTCTCTCCGTCGATCTCGGCGCCTGTACCGGGTGTAATGCCTGTGTTCTGGCCTGCCAGTCGGAGAACAACATCGCTGTCGTCGGCAAAGATCAAGTGCAGATGGGACGAGAGATGCACTGGATCCGCATCGACAGGTACTTTGCGGGCGACCTCGACGATCCGCAAATACACCACCAGCCGGTGATGTGCATGCACTGCGAGCAGGCCCCGTGCGAAGTCGTCTGTCCGGTGGCCGCCACGACGCACAGCAGCGAAGGCCTCAACGAAATGACCTACAACCGCTGCGTCGGCACCCGATACTGCTCCAACAACTGTCCCTACAAGGTCCGCCGCTTCAACTTCTTGAAGTACAGCGACTACGAGACTCCGGTGCTCTCGCTGATGCGTAACCCGGATGTCACCGTGCGCTTCCGCGGCGTGATGGAAAAGTGCACGTACTGCGTGCAGCGGATCAATCACGCTCGAATCACGGCCGAAAAGGAGAATCGCAAGATCAGCGACGGCGAGATCGTCACCGCGTGCCAGCAGGTCTGCCCGAGCGAAGCCATCGTCTTCGGCGATCTGAATGATCCGGAGTCCGAAGCCGTGCGGCGGAAGTCGAGCTCGCTGGACTACGGGATACTCGAGGAACTGAGCACCAAGCCGCGAACCACCTATCTGGCGCGGGTCCAGAACCCCAACTCGGCACTCGAAGCCGAGAAGAAGGCCTGATCGTGAAAGGCAAGAAGCGACGAGAGAGCGTATCGACGACGATCCTGGCCAAAGTGCCGGTCGTCGAGCCGGGACATACTCCGGCGACAGTTACCGATCAGATCAGCTCGGTGGTCCTCACGCGCACTCCGAAGTGGTGGTACGCCGCATTCGGCGCCTCGTTTCTCCTCGTTCTGCTGCTCATGCAAGCGGTGACGAAGCTGCTCGTCGAAGGCACCGGCATCTGGGGGCTGAATGTTCCGGTCGGCTGGGGTTTCGCCATTATCAACTTCGTCTGGTGGATCGGTATCGGGCACGCCGGAACTTTGATTTCCGCCATCTTGCTGCTCCTGCGCCAGCCATGGCGCACCTCGATCAACCGCTTTGCCGAGGCAATGACGCTTTTTGCCGTCGCCTGCGCGGGGCTGTTCCCGCTCATTCACGTCGGCCGACCATGGCTCGCGTACTGGCTTCTGCCGATTCCCAACACCATGGATATGTGGCCGCAATTCAGAAGCCCCCTGATCTGGGATGTTTTCGCCGTCTCAACGTACGCCACAGCGTCGCTGCTGTTTTGGTACGTTGGCCTGATTCCTGACCTGGCGACCTTGCGAGACCGCTCGATCAGTCGAGTGAGAAAGGTCGTCTACGGGTTCTTTGCCATGGGCTGGCGCGGGTCCGCCCGTCACTGGCACAACTACGAGTCGGCGTATCTGCTGCTCGCCGGCCTCGCGACTCCATTAGTCGTTTCCGTCCACACGATCGTCAGCTTCGATTTTGCCATCGGGCAGATACCTGGCTGGCACGCGACGATCTTCCCTCCCTACTTTGTCGCCGGCGCTATCTTCGCGGGCTTCGCAATGGTCATCACTCTCGCCGTGCCGCTGCGGGTGATCTTCCGGCTGCAAGACTTCATCACTCTGCGACACATCCAGAGCATGGCGAAGGTCATGCTCGCCACCGGGCTGATCGTCGCCTACGGCTATCTCACCGAGATCTTCATGGCCTTCTACAGCGGCAATCAGTATGAAGAGTTCATGCTCCTCAACCGCATTCAAGGACCTTATAGATACCACTGGTACGCACTGCTCTTGTGCAACGTCCTCGCACCACAGTTGATGTGGATCAAGCGGGCCCGCACCTCGCCGTTGATCGTCTTCGTGGTTGCCATGTTCGTCAATGTCGGCATGTGGCTGGAGCGCTTCGTCATCGTCGTCACCAGTCTGCATCGGGACTTCATGCCCTCATCGTGGGGCATGTACCACGGTACGTACTGGGACTGGGCGACATTTATCGGCACCATCGGCCTCTTCCTATCGCTCCTTTTCCTCTTCATCCGCTTCCTGCCGATGATCTCGATGTTTGAAATGCGGACCATCCTGCCCGAATCGGAGGACAGTCAAGCATGAGCCAGACCATGCCGCAGCATCGTCCGATCTACGGGTTGATGGCCGAATTCACTTCCTCTCACGAGCTCCTACGTGCGATTCGCGCCAGCCGTGCCAGCGGCTATACAAAGATGGATGCCTACACCCCTTATCCGATCGAAGAGGTGTGGGAAGAGCTCGGACACCATCGATCGAAGCTCCCGGCCATCGTTCTGACAGGAGCGCTCATCGGCATCGCTCTCGGCTTCGGACTACAGTATTGGGCCTCTGTCATCAACTACCCGCTCAACATCGGTGGCCGGCCGCTCAACAGCTGGCCCGCCTTCATTCCCATCACGTTCGAAGTCACCATTCTCGTGGCGACCCTGTTCGCCGTCGCCGGAATGTTCGTTCTCAACGGGTTACCCATGCCGTTTCATCCGGTCTTCAACGTCAAGCGCTTCGCTCTGGCTTCGCGTGATCGTTACTTCTTGTGCATCGAAGCGGATGATCTCAATTTCGACCGCGAGGCAACGGCGCAATTCCTCCAGAACCTCAATCCGACGGAGGTCTCGGAAGTTGCGGGCTAGCCATTGGAACCCGACGCGCCGACTCTGGCCGACGGCAATGGCGCTCGCGCTGATCGCCGGAGGCTGCCGCCAGGACATGCATGATCAGCCGGTCGTCGAGCCCTTCGAAGCAAGCGTGCTCTTCCATGATGGA
>JAOTUP010000396.1 GCA_029863825.1 Acidobacteriota bacterium
CGCGACCCGGGCACCCAATCCATCACGATTGGATGCCGTCCCTCGCAATCGGACTTTGAGCCAATTGAGCTGGTGACGTTGGGCCAGGTCGCTGATCAAGACCTGTGGCTGGGTGTTGAACTCGTTGGTTACTATGTCGAGATCACCATCATCGTCTATATCCAACACGATCGCACCGCGCGTACCGACACTGCCCCGCACGAGCCAGTGGCCGCTCCTCCCCTTACAGGCCGGATGATCGACATCGGTCGCCGGCAGGATGACATCGCCATCGGCTCCGCCACAGTCGATCGTAAACCAGGGCGTCTTGGTGACCTTGCGCGGCTCGACTCCGACGAGAAACTCGGCACCGACAAAACCCGAGGCGCGATTGTTGAGCAAGAGTGAGTTGATGCCATAGCGGAACGGGTAGCTCATGCTCGCCGGGATGAAAACGTCGAGAAAGCCGTCCGCATTCAGATCTGCAATGCTGACACCCCAGGGCCAGTAGTTCTCGAGACCCATCGCGTCTGACGACTCATGGAATCGACCGTCTCCGAGGTTTTCGTAGAAAGCGTTCCCGAAGATGTTGTTGGCTCCACCCTGGAGCTGAGCTTCCGACCAGAGCATTTCCGACTTACGAGTCTCCTCTTCCGGAGAGACCTCCTGACTCATGTCCGAGTGCATGTCGGTAAGCAGAAGATCGAAGTCCCCATCATTGTCGTAGTCGAAAAACTTGATCCCCATCGCTCCCCACGGAGTCTTGGGAAAGAGCTCGGCACTGCGCTCCACGAACGACGTTCCGCCACGACTCTCCCAATATCGATCATCTCCCTGCATATTGGTCAGGTAGAAATCGGGATAGGCATCGCCCGTCAGGTCGATCGCAGAAGAATCACCACTCCAGCTGTCATCTATGAAGCCGACCTTCTGCGACACGGCCACGAAGCGACGGCCATCGATGTTTCGGTAAAGAACATGCGCCTCTGATCGACTGGGTTGCAGGTGACCCTGGAAAGCGTCGGGCATCCCTCGATAGGCTCCGTGAGGACGCTCCTCGAGGGTTGTGAACTGACCGACGTTGGTCAGCAACAGATCCAGGTAGCCATCACGATCGAAGTCGAAGAAGTTGCCGGTGGACGAGTGGGCGTGGTGGTCCAAACCCGCCTGTGCAGCAGATTCCGTGAACCTGCCGTTCCCATCATTGACGAACCACAGGTTTCCCCGCCGGACGCTGGTCACGAAGAGGTCAGGGTCTCCATCGTTGTCGGCATCGGCGAACGACGCCCCCATGCTGACGCGATCGCTCACCGCGACTCCGGCTCGCTCGGTGATGTTCTCGAACGAGCCGTCGCCACGACTGCGCCAGAGTTCGTTCGATCCGACAAGAGAGACGAAGTAAAGATCGATATTCTGATCCCCGTCGACATCCGCCGCAATGACACAGCTGCCGTGGTCGTAGTGCACCGGCATCCAGTATTTGCCCCCTTCCTCAGGGATATGGTGGTGGAAATCGATACCGCTCTCCTCACGCCGATCGGTAAACCGGAATTCGACAGGAACTTCGATCTGGTCCCGAGTCCAGCGTTGAGCGGCGGCTCGCGCCGCCAGCGCTTCGAGTCCGACATCCTTGCTCGGCCAGTCGAGCACGCGCTCAGGGGAGACTTCTTGCGACCGGGCCGCTGTCTGTCCGCCGGCGCTGATTGCAGCCGTGACGGCGACCGCTACTGTAAAGTGCCATCTGATTCGACTCATTCTTCCTCTCCTCGAGACATGCGCTCTCCACTGCCTGCGCAACAACTCAGACCGTTCTCATAGCGAGCGAGATTTCGTTCCCACACCGCTCTTTGGCCAGCCTCTGGAGGAGTGTCTCCAGAGGTCAGGAGGCGCTTCTGCCAAGCGATGGCCTGCTCGAAATCACCTGCTTCCGCATGCGCCATGGCAAGGACCTCCGCGCTCTCCATATCGGGCCTCTTGGCGAACAGATGCTTGGCGTGCTTTACAGCACGCGCTCCGTCTCGTTGACTGTGATCCGGACATGCCGCCAGTAGTAAAGCCAGCTTGCCTTCGAGCGCCATGTCGCTGGGGAGCTCGGCCACTCCTTCGACGAGCCGCGCGCGAGCACCGGCATAGTCCTCGACCAGGAGAAGCGCGATCGCCTCGCCAAGCCGTGCCGACCCGTTGTCCGGCTCGAGACCTATCACGGCGCGAAAGAAGACTGCCGCCTCCCTGTAACGTCCAAGGCGGCCAAGCAGTGAGGCAAGCCCACTCAAGGCCTTGACGCTGTCAGGCTCTGCGGCTATCGCAGCACGATAGTTCTCTTCTGCCACTCCGAAGTTCTGCTGCGCAAGATCAAGGCCGGCGAGAAGCGTCCGAGCTTCAGCCGTGGTCTCGGGCTCTCGAGCAATCTCGAGTGCATGCTCCAGATCAAGACGAGCACCGGACATTTCGCCAATATTGGCACGGGCAGCGGCTCGCTTCAGCAGTGCTTCTGGGTAATCGGCAGACAAGGAGAGCAGCCGATCGTACTCGAAAATGGCATCTTCAAAGCGCCCGCGGCGCGCCAGGCCGTTGCCAAGCTGAAGGCGAGCATCGAGCAACGTAGGCGCAAGCTGGATGGCGGCGCCGAGATCTTCCAGGGCCTCATCCTCTCGTCCAGCGTGCAATAGCAAAGCAGCGCGAGCGTATTGGATTCGACCCTGCGCGACAGGAGTGCCGACAGCGCCCATCTCCTTCAGAACAGAGCTCATCTGGTCGATGGCACCCGGCATCGCGGCAATGCGGTCGAGAACGAGCGCTAGAAAGTCCGCCTCTTGGAAGCTCGTCGAGCGCGCCATCTCCTGCACTACCATGAAATCCGTTACCGTTTGAAGTCGTAGGATCGCATCATTCCAAGGGTCAACGACCGGAAACTCATCATCGCCGCGCTTACCGCGGTGTTGGTCGGCCCTCTCCGCCTGACCCAGAGACCGATAGGCTTCTTCGAGCGGCCCGTGCACAACCGTCGCAGAGGGCTGCAGCGAGAGCGCCATCTCGAGATGATCGATCGCCGCCGCGGCATCCCC